>CAUDIU010000080.1 GCA_958449715.1 uncultured Clostridium sp.
ATACATTTGCAAACATCAAAATCATAGATTTTTACAGCTTGTTTATATTTATTTAGCATTGTAAACCCATCGTGTCCTTGTGCATAATAATCTGTTAATGCTGTTTTATACATCTTATCAGTTCTTGGATTATTAATATTTATAGGTGTCTCATTACCATTTTTATCAACAAAAGAAGCTGATTTCAATTCTCCATTTTTAGAAATTGCATATTTCAAACCTGAAACATGAACTATTCCCGGCTTGTTATTTGTATTAACTAATGACTTAGAAGAAACTCTTAGCATATCTACTATTTCTTTTTCTGAATAATTTGCAACTACCATTTTATTTTTGAATGGAGAAATATCCTCAAGCCATCTTGTATCTAATTTCCCTGGTTCAAAAAATCCTCTAATTGTCGCTGAACCAAATAAGGCAATATCTGTATCTAATTCTTCTCTCATGCAATCGCATAAGAAGTTTGCATGCCCGCTTGGTTCAATTGATGCATTTTTAAGTGGCGGAGGAGCAGAATTTATAACTCCTACAACTTTTGGTTTTCCTAGAATTTTTTCAAACACATATCTTACAACTGGACTACGTTTAAAACCTCTTGTACTAGTAACATTATTTTGAATTTTTGTCATTACACCATTATTATTCCATTCTACATTCAAAACACCAAAATAATTTCCGTCACGACCGGCTTGCGTAATAACAACAGGTTCGCCAGATTTAGAATTGAATAAATTAACACCTGGTTTTACATCAGTTACAAAATTATGAGAATGACCTCCTAATATGATATCAATACCTTCTGTTTCTTTTGCTATTTTTTGATCATACCCAAAACCAACATGAGATAATAAAATTATTCTATTTACCCCTTGTTCTTTTAACTTATTAACCTCTGTTTGAACATCTTTTATAGTACTTTCAATACCATCAATCTTTAAATCTTCAAAAAGTTTTCCATATTTTAATCTTGAAAATAAATCAACTGGAGAAACACCAATTATTCCATATTTATTTCCGTTAACTTCTTGAATATAAGATTTTTCAACTTTTTTATACAATGGGTTATCAGGCTTAATATTTATATTACACGCTAACATTTTATAACCCATTTGAGGAATTAATTCTGCAATATGCTTAGGCATATCATATTCATGGTTTCCCATAGCTGACGCCATAATACCCATAATGTTTTGAGCTTCAACCATAACCTGATTTGCTTTCACAGGCTCTCCTAATTGAATATCACCTGATGACAGCTTCAATTTATCAGTAGGAACAGAAGGTATAAATGCATCAAAAGCATTTGAAGCCGTAATAGTTCTTTCCATATTTATTGACTTGCCATGGAAATCGTTTATATAAAAAATACTGGACCTATTAGGATTATTAGCTTCTGTTTTACCGTTTGGCGATTTTCTTAAAAGCGCCTGAGCCATTAAATTCGATTGTGGAGTATTTATGGGCGTTATCATCTAATCTAATTCCCTTTAGCATTAAACACCCTAAAAAAATTTTTTGCTATATTAAAAATAAAAGGTTTACAAAAGTTATAATTCGAATTCCATTGTCTTAATATCCCATTTTTCTTTTAGTTCTTTTATTAACTTTTCTGCATTTTTTAAAACTTCTAATAAGACAATGCCTGAATTCACACAAGTATCTTTTTGCACTGGATGCAATCCAACTCTTGTTTTTATATCACAACCGTAATTTGTAATAATCTTTTGAAATTCAATAGCATCTTCTAATCGATTTTTTAAAATAACACCAATAATTGTAGTTTTCATATACTCATCTCCATATTTAAAACCATAATAAATTTCTATAAAAAAAAATAACATCCCCTGAGGGATATTATCTTTTATTAATTTTGATGAGTATTTATTATTATTTTTCGAGCTCATCCATAGCTTGAAGCTGTTTTTTCTTGTAGTTATAAATTACGGCATCTACAAGAAGCTCATAAGATTTCATATTCTCAATATTCGGGAATTCTTCTTTGAGTTGTTCTCTGACCATTGCTTCCAGCTTACGTTCGTCAGAACTTGATTTTAATTCGTCAACTCCGCTAATCATTCTAATATATTCAGGAGATGATTTGTCAATATTGTGATTCATAAAATTTAGCCAGCGTAATTTAGGGCTAATATGTTTTCCTAAAGATTTTACGACTTTTAAATTTTTTAATCGGTTTAACATGAAGTTGACTCCTACCATTTATTGTTAATTTTTATATTACCTACTTCGTACTATTGTAAAGTATCCTGAAAAAAATAATTTACTTTTTTACAAAGATTGTTTACAATTCTTTATAATTTACTAAAATCAGCTAAGTGATTATATTTGCCTTTCAACATAGTAAGAAGAGCTAATCTGTTTTCCTTAACATTTTCATCTTTATCCATTACAAGAACATCGTTAAAGAACTTTTCAACAGATGGATTAATTTCTTCTAACTGCTTCAAATAAGCGTCATAATCTAAATCTTCACTTACTGTTTCAATCTGATTTAATAACATGCTCTCAGCAGGTTCTTTAAATAAATTCTTATTAACAGATTTTTTAGAATCTTCTTTTAAAATTCTCAATACTCTGTTAGCACTTTCTAATACTGCTTCTGAATTCAATTTTGAAACAGCTTCTACACGTTTGATATAATCAGTTAAATCAACAAGTGGATTTTTATTAGCAGCACAAGCCTCTAATACATTTTTAGAATATTTTTCAGACAAGAAAATTATTAATCTTTGAATAAAGAATTCATAAATTTCATCTGTAACTTTACCTGATACTCTGCTAATACAAGATCCTGCAGCTTTTTTGAATTTATCAGCAATATTTTCACCTTCTGTAGATACAGGAAGTAATAATAAAGTTTCTGTAATCAATTTAGTCAAATCAATTTTTAAATCGTGTGCTAAAATAGTTCTGATAATACCTAAAGCTGCACGGCGAACACCTAGAGGGTCTGAAGATCCGGTAGGTTTTTTACCTTCTGCAAATACTGCACAAATTGTATCTATTTTATCTGCAATACCAACAATTTGTCCCTCTGTTGTAACGGCAATTTCGCCATCGGCATTAAGAGGGAAATAATGTTCTTTAATACCTTCACATACACAATCAGGCTCTCCTGATACTCTTGCATAATCAGCACCGATAAATCCTTGCAATTCAGTAAATTCAAACACTAAATTTGTTGTCAAATCAGCTTTTGCAAGAAGTGCAGTTCTTTCAACAGTAGGATTATTTCCAACCATTAATTTTGACAACTTAACAAGTCTTTGAGCTTTATCATACATAGAGCCCATACCTTTTTGGAATGTAATACCCTTCAAGTCTTCAACATAATCAGCTAAAGGCTTTTTAGTATCTTCATTAAAGAAAAATACAGCATCATCTAAACGAGCTTTAATAACTCTTACATTACCTGCTTTAATATTTTCAAACTCATCACCAAGATAATTTGTCATAGTGATAAATTTATTAATTAATTTACCATCTTTATACAAAGCGAAATATCTTTGGTGAACAGCCATTACCGTAACAACAAGTTCTTCAGGTAATCTTAAATAATCCGGATTAAACTCACATACAGCAGGCACCGGATATTCAGTAATAAATGTTACTTCTTCCAATAAATCATCTGTGTAATAAGGAGTTGCACCCAATTTTGCAGCTTCTTCTTTAGCTCTGTCAATAATTCTTTGTTTTCTTTCTTCCTGATCTACAATTACGCAACAGTTACGCATAATTTCTACGTAATCATCAGGATTATTAATATAAACATTTTGTTGAGCAAATCTATGACCACGTGTCACATTAGAGCTTTCTTTATCAATAATTTTAATTTTAACTTCTTCTCTATCCAAAATAGATACGATCCATCTTATAGGACGAGAAAATTTTTCATCATTGTCAGCCCATCTCATAAAGTGAGAGCCTTGCAATTTTAAAACTATTGATGGAACATTTTCTTTTAACAATTCAACAATAGATTTTCCTTTGATTGTAATTTTTGCATGGATATAATCATCTTCAATATACAAATCTTCAGGATTAATACCATTTTTTCTACAAAAACCTTCTCCAGCTTTTGTCAAATTCCCATTTTCATCGTATGCAACTTTTTTAATAGGGCCTTTTACAACTTTAATTTCATCTTTACTTTCTTTTTCAAGACCTGAAACGATTACAGCTAATCTTCTTGGTGTTGCATATACTTTAACATCTTCAAATTCAACTTTATTTGAATTCAAGAAGTTTTCAAAACCTGTTTTTAATTGTTGAATTGCTGACGGGATAAATTTATAAGGTAATTCTTCACATCCAACTTCTAATAAATATTTACTCATAATGTTTCCTTTAAATTATATATAATCTTAATACAATTATAGTTTATCAAAACTGAAAGTAAAGCAAACAAAAAACTTTTTTACAGATATAAAAACCAGTTAGCAATTTATGAACATTCTTGAAAATTAACCAATAAAAAATTGCGCTTGGCGCGATTCGAACGCGCGACCTATCCCTTAAAAGGGGAGTGCTCTACCTGCTGAGCTACAAGCGCAAATTTATAAATGCTATTCATTTCGTCAGTGATATTATCTTAGCAAGAACAAAATTTAATGTCAACACTTTTATTAAAAAAAAATTACGATCTTAAAAAAGATCGTAATTTTCAAGCTATTTTAGATGAATATACTTCTTTGCGCAATCAAACATGGAATTCACGAGAGCTGCATTTGAATAAATATTCATGCCATTTGATTCTAATACCTGCTTCATTCGTTTTTCCCACATCGAGTAAATATCATCTTTACTTAAATCTAGTACTTGAGCTATCATTGTAAGCTCTTTAAAGTCAATTGGTATAGGCAAAGATCCTCGAAGCATGTCAACAATATCTAAACGTTTTTTTCTTGGGAATGCTTTCAAAAAATTGACAGTTGTCATGCCTTTTTCTTTCATAACATCTTTAAAAAACTCAACAGAATCATCTATTAAAATAGGTTCCTGAGGAATTTTATATTCTTCGAACTCTTCAGGCTGAATTTCCATGACGGTTGCAATTCTTTCTAAAGTAGTACCTCGGGTTGAAAATGGTATTGCATCATCAATTAAATTGTAAACATAAGACAAGGTCACACCAATCATTTCAGCAAAATCCTTTTTGTGTAGAGAATTTTTTTCTAAGAATTTTGCAACTTTTTCTGAACTTTTTTCTTGAATTATAGGTTTATTCTTCATAGTCACATCCTCTTCTTTTAGCATTTTTAAAATAAATGTTTTCTATCTTTTTGTTAAGCGTAAAGATGGTAAATCACAACGGTAATATTTATTTACGTTAAAATAATAAATATAAAGGATTATAAAATATGAAATTAATCGTTGGACTAGGAAATATAGGCGACAAATACTGTTTTACAAGACATAATGCAGGATTTATGGTACTTGATAAATGGGCATTAGATAACAATATTTCATTCAGAGAAGAAAAAAAACTCAAATGCTTTATTGCAAAAATGGGAGATAATCTGCTTATCAAACCGACAACGTTTATGAATTTGTCTGGAGAAGCAGTAAGAGCTGTTATGGATTATTATAAAATTAATGTAAAAGATATTTTGATTGTCTATGACGACATTGCACTTGATTTAGGTAGAATAAGATTTAGAGCAAACGGTTCTGATGGCGGTCATAACGGCATAAAATCAATTATTAAACATGTAGGTACTAAAGAATTTGACAGATTAAAAATAGGAATTGGCCCACAACCAAATATTCCTTCAGAAAATTATGTTCTACAAAATTTTCCGAAGGAACAACATGACGAATTAAAAAACATTTTAATCAAAGCCGATAAAGCTATTGAATTTTACCTAGAAAATGGGATTCAAAAAGCGCAAAACCAATTTAATTAGAAATTATTTCCAAAAAGATTGATCATATAATGCTCGATTTGTACAAGCTATACCATTTAAAGAGCTTGTTGATGTTTTTGAGCAATAACTATCGGCATTTTTTTCATACATTGTACCAACTGCACCCATTGGCAGCAACTTTCCAGTATCAGTCAATTCAAAGGTAAATAAATCATGTCCCCAACGATTAGGCAGTTTTTTAAAACCATTTACATCTACAGAAACGTAAATATTTCCACCAGTTCCTGGATTTTCAAAAAAATACATCATTCCATCGGTTACAATAAACTGACCATCATCAAGTTTTGTCCTAAGAGCTTCTGTACTATTACTATAATTTCTGTAAGGATTGTTTGTCCCACTGCCTGTAGCATACATACAAGCAGTATTCTCAGTTCCTTTTCCACAATCAATTGCCCCAGAAAAATACGATAAAATAGCTTTTTTAAAAGTCTCTGCAGAAGAATTAAAAGTATCTTGTGTTGGGAGTTCACCTATATCTTTTTGATACATTAATAAAGCTTGTTGTAAAGTAGAATAAGCCTTTTTTAAAGCTTCCTGACGTTCTTTCTTTTCTGTATTGTTAATAACTGCCGGTAATGTAAGAGCAGCAACAACACCGATTATCCCTAAAGTTATTAATACTTCAGCAAGTGTAAAACCAAAATATGTAGATTGACATAAAATATATTGCTTAAGAAAACTTTTAAATTCTCGAGAAAAAGCGGTTAAATTGCCCCCCCCCCCGATATTACTAAATCTTTTCCTTTCTTGCTCCTTTCTAATATTTTCGATTTTTATTTTAACATATTTTTTTACGCATCTCAATACATGTGATGAAAAATATAAAACATATATTAAATCACATATATTAAATACATTATAATACTAGATTTATCTACAACTATGAGAGCCATTTATTGAGACTTTATTAGGACATCTCATATAATCAAGATTGTCATATAGTAATATCCAATCAACAGCACTTACCAAACAACCTGGAACATTGTATCCCTTAAGATAATGTTCTACAGAAGTTGGCTTATTACATGTATAATAAGTTAATTTATCTGTATCTAATTTAAAAAGAAATAAATTTTTATTTAAAATATTTTTTTCTTTTCTATCTGTTTTAATAGCTATAAAATTACGATAAACCATAAATTCAAAACCATCAGCAGCTATAGCATAACCACCGCCACCATCGCCTAAATTTCCTAAAGTTCCACCATTTATAGAAAACATTTCTGTAGATTGATAATTATCATGAAAAAAAGATGAAAACTTACAATCTTTAGTATAATCATTTACTCTACAAACATTAATAGTTTTAATATATGGCAACATATAACTTATGTAACACCTTGCAGATTTTGAACCATCAGAAGTGGCTTGAAAAGCTGAACAATCCCATTCTTCTTTTTGCAATCCACCATTTGCATCAATTGCTTTTACATAAGCTTGACTAAAAACACTGTATGCCTTTTTTACTTTTGTAACAACGACTTTATCTTGATAATAACCTAATAAACTAGGCAATGTAAGAGCAACTACAACACCTATTATTCCGAGCGTAATTAAAACTTCTGCTAATGTAAAACCTTTTATATTTTTATAGTGATGTAACATATCACTAATATAACATTTTAAATTGTTAATTTCAACCCTTTGAAAACCTTGTGAGAAAAGCCCTAAATTGCCCCCCCCCCGACAT
>CAUDIU010000081.1 GCA_958449715.1 uncultured Clostridium sp.
TGGAGTAGGAACTCTCATAGCGAAACCATCCAATTTACCTTTTAATTGAGGTAATACAAGAGCAACAGCTTTAGCAGCACCAGTTTTTGTAGGAACGATATTTAAAGCACCTGCTCTAGCTCTTCTTGGATCTTTGTGTCCAGCATCTAAGATTCTTTGGTCACCAGTATAAGAGTGAACTGTTGTCATTAAACCTTTAACGATACCGAATTTTTCATCAATAACTTTAGCTACAGGAGCTAAGCAGTTAGTTGTACAAGAAGCCATTGAAATTACGTTGTGTTTAGCTGGATCGTATTCTTTTTCGTTAACACCTAAAACGATAGTTTTATCTTCGTTTGTAGCTGGAGCAGAAATGATAACTTTTTTAGCACCAGCATCGATATGAGCGTGAGCTTTTGTTGCATCTGTAAAGAAACCAGTTGATTCAACAACAACTTCAACACCTAAATCTTTCCAAGGTAATTGAGCTGGATCTTTTTCAGCGAAGAATTTAATTTTTTTACCGTTGATGATGATACCTTCTTCATAAGCTTCAACTTCACCATCAAATTTACCCATTACAGAGTCATATTTGAAAATTCTTGCAGCATCTTCAGGTTTAAGACCTGGGTCGTTGATTGCTACATAATCGATTTCATCAAAAATACCTTCTCTAATAGCAGCACGTAATGTGTTACGGCCGATTCTACCAAAACCATTGATAGCAACTTTTCTTTTTGTCATAAGTATTTACTCCCTTTCTTTTGTAAAACCTTTAACATGTATCTTATAACATTAACAAAAAAACTAATCAAGTAGTTATATCCTTTTAAATTATTAAGAAATAGTTAATTTTTATTGAAAAAATTTTTCTTGCAAAGTATTATTTAACTATGCTAGTAAGTAAGATATGTGTACCTAAAACAAATCAAATTTCTTTCAATAATAAACAAATTGATAAGAAAGAATCTTTTTTAGAAAAATTTCACACAAAAACAAAAAATTCTGCTGATATGACTGACACAATAGTTGTGCCAAGAACTATTTTCAAAGGATATCTTGGAATTATGGTTGGCACAACTTTAGTAACATTAGGCGGATTATTTAACAAGCACCCAAAGACAAATAAAACTCTTATGGGAGCTGGTCTTTTGACATCTTTATATGGAACTTGGGCATTTGTAAGACCTTTTATTATAAAAGATGCCCCAGGTGTTGAAACTAAAAAATAAATTTATTTACAAGTTTTTTTACCAGCCCAAGATAATCCATCACAGTGCATATAATCCATATTTTCATTAATTAAAACCCAAGCGGTACAACCATAACCACTGTAAGAACCAGATTTTGAACAAGATGAATCAAATGTTATATGTGATGCCTCATATTTTGTTCCAACAGGGACAATTCCAAATTTTGTCCAATAAAAAATAAAAGTATCTCTCCCAAAAGTATTAGGAAATTGTTTTCCATTTATATCAACATACAATTCAGCACAAACACTTTTTAATGCTTCAGAAGTTCCTCTCACAAGGTTACACTGATCTGCACCACCTACATCAGAAAAATTTACCCTTAAGTATGTTCCATCAGCTAAAATCATAGGTAGACTACCTATTCTATATGAAGAATTTCCATCATATGTTCCATTTAACAATCTATATTCTACCCTACAATCGCTATTATCACATATTTTTAGATACTTAGAATAGTTTTTTATAACATTATAAAAAGTCTTAGTTCCATCTTTACTACCTGAATCACTATACTCTACTTCCCAATCATATGGATAACCTTCTTCATCTGTAACAGATACATACAACTGCGACAAAACAGAATATACTTTTTTCAATCTTGTAATCGTAACTTTTTCCTGATGATTTGCAATTAATGCCGGCATAGTCATTGCGGCAACAACAGCAATTATTCCTAAAGTAATTAATGTTTCTGCGAGAGTAAATGCATTATTGGAGCTTAAATTGCGCCCCCCCCCCGCGTTTTAAAAATACAAAAATTTTTCATACTTATTGCTCCTTTTTCTAAATTATAAAATATATTTTACTTTTTTTCAACTGGTGATATACAAGCACTTATTGCATCCATTAAACGTTTTACAGGAACAATTTCAATCCTTTTATCTTCTACTTTGTTTGCGTAAGGAATTATAGCTTTTTTAAATCCGGACATAACTGCTTCATTCAAACGCTTTTCAATATTATTAACAGGATGAATTTCACCAGATAGACCAATTTCACCAATTATTACTGTTTGAGAGTCAACCACAACATCTCGAGCACAAGTAGCAACTGCAAGCGCGATCCCTAAGTCGGCAGATGGCTCATACACATCAATACCACCCATTACATTCACATATACATCTTGTTTTGACAAATTAAGTCCGACTCTTTTTTCAAGTACAGCAAGAATTTGCAAAACTCTGCTTGTATCTACACCATTTGTAACTCTACGAGGAGAAGGATATGGAGTTGTACCTACAAGTGCCTGAATTTCAACTAAAAGAGGACGAGTTCCCTCATTAGTTACAATAATTGCACTACCTGGAGTTGCTATTTGGGAACGCTCATTTAAAAATAATTCGTTTGGATTTTTAACTTCTTTTAAACCATCTGAATGCATTTCAAAAATTCCAACCTCAGAAGTGTTCCCAAAACGGTTTTTCATAGAACGAAGCATTCTATAAGATTTGTATTTATCACCCTCAAAATAAATTACGGTATCTACCATATGTTCAAGAACTTTTGGACCTGCAATATTACCTTCTTTTGTAACATGACCAATTACAATAATAGTTATATTTTTAGATTTAGCAATATGCATTAAAAGATTTGTGCATTCTCGAATTTGGGATACACTGCCAGCAGAGCTTGCAACATTTTGAGAATAGATAGCTTGAATACTGTCAATCACAACAACATCAGGCATAATTTCTTCAATTTGAGATTTTATACTCTCCATTGAAGTTTGCGGATAGACATATAAGTTATCAGAATTTATAGAAAGTCTTTGCGCTCTTAATTTTAACTGACTTGCACTTTCTTCTGCTGATACATACAAAACTTTTTTATTATTTTTGCACAATTCTCCACTTGTTTGAAGCAAAATTGTAGATTTTCCAATTCCTGGATCTCCTGCAATTAAAACTAGAGAACCTTGAACTAAACCACCACCTAAGATTCTGTCAAATTCGGAAATATTTGTGGAAACTCTTAATTCTTCCCCAATATGAATATCTTTTAATAACTCAGGTTTTTCACGATTTATAAACTCATCATGCACACTTGCCTGCTGAGGCTTTACGGCAAATTGTACTTCTTCTACTAAACTTCCCCATGCACCACATTCTGGGCACTTTCCTAAATAACCTGCAGTTTCATAACCGCATTCCTGACATATCCATTTTGATTTAACTTTAGCCATATAAATATTATAGTATAAAAATGGTGGGTATATACCCACCATTTTTATTTTTTTGCTGTTCCATTAATTAAAGATACATCGTCAACTCTTAAAGCGAAATAAGGTTTAATCTTACCTGATTCTTGCAAGAATAGAACAAATGTGTCATCAAAATAGAATTTTCTTGGTTTTATATCTTCAGGAATAATCGGCATTGACATTTTTGTTGCAATTGAAGCCTCAGATTTTAGTTTTACACCTTCATTATCCATTTTAAAATCAACAGTTTCTAATGCTTGACCAATAATCATATCAGTACCTTTGATTTTATGGTTGCACAATTCGTCAAATGATTTTTGCGCATATAATGAAATATTTGGAACTTTAAATTCATCTTTAGCTAAAAATTCAGAAGGTCCGTCATATTGAACTTTTTTCATGAACATATCTGAATATAATTTATCAAAAGTTTTATCATCATCAGTTCTATACAAGTACAAGATATCTTTTCCTTGAGTATAAACAGAAACTGCAAAATCTTTTGATGAATTATAGAACAATACATGTAATGTATCATCTAAGATTTTATCGCTGTTTTCATCAATACCAAAATAATCAACTTTTTTGAATGAATGAGCAAATCTTGCAGGTTTTAATTTATCAAAAGCTGTTAAAAATTTAAAATCTTTTTTCAACATTGCATATACAAGATATTTCCCAGGTCCAGGAGTCCAATCCATAGAATCTAAAATATCGCTGGTTTCGTTAAATTTTTCTTGTATAGCTTTCTCAATTTGAGCTTTTAATTCAGGAGATGTTTCTCCATAAGTTTTGTAATAAGAATCTTCTGACAATTGATCAGCTTTAAATCTTTGCTTATTTAATTTAAAAGCCAATGGAGATCTATAATCTTCAAAATTTATAGGACCTTTAACTATTCCATCCATAAAATCATTCCATACAAGCTGAAATGTACCTACCCATACTCTATTTTGTTGTATAGACTTTGATGACATCAAAGGTAATACATCTAGAGATTTGTCAGGTTTAGCCATTACAGCCCCGCCAGCAAGCATTAAAACTGCCAATAAAGCTAATAACTTTTTCATTCTTTCTCCTTCTTATATGTCGCAACTTCCGATTTTATATTCAAAAATCGTAAAAAACTTTTAAAGAAACCTTTTGTATTATTTTCATGCGGAATATTAGCACAAGCATAATATTTTTCATAGTTATTTATAATATTTTCCGGCAAATTTTCGCCACGTTCAAGAACTTGTGCTATAAATTCAAGATAATCATCTTGTTCTTCACGATACAATTCATCTCTTTTGCGTAAGTCCTCATCAGCTTCAAAATGTACTAATGCATGATAAGCCGCGTGAATACTTTTATCTTGGGTATCACGCGGAAATCTTAAAATAGCTTCTCTTACACACATACGAGAAATTAATACTTGTCGAATTAGTTCTGAAACTAATACTCTATCTTTTAAATAATCCATAATATTATACTAAAACATTTTGAGTATTTTTTTCAACAAATTTTACTAATTCAACATAATTACCGTTAAAGAATTGTTCAGCAACTGTTTTCACAGCATCCATAGCCATTTCATTTCTATTCATAGTTGCTTTATAATAGAATTTTTTCCCAACTTTATAACGAACTAATACTGATTTTACAGTCAATCTATCCATTACAGTTTTTATTGTTGTATATGCTCTTTCAATACCATTAAGTGCTAACTCGTCTACAATGTCTTGAATGGAAATATCTCTATCTTCATCATTGGCTGTCAAATTCCAAAATGAATTTAAAATATCAATTTCCAATTTTCCGCACACCATATATTCCTCTACTTTCTTTCTACTACGTATTACTATCATTGTAACATAAAATATTTTTATTTCAACAACTTGATAATAAAAAGTTACAATTACTGAATATCAAGAAGATCCTCTTCTTTTTTAAAGTTTGTTTTTTGTCTTCTTAATTTTAAATTTTTCTTTTTTGTTCTTTCTGGAACTTTTCTATATGCATTATCCAAAGATATCTTTGTCAAAGCAGTGCCTTTTCTTCTGTCATAAAAAGTTAGCCAAAAACTTCTGTTTATATTATCAACAGAAAAAGATACCTGACCTGCAAACTTATCCCCCGGTCTTATTTGTTTAAACATTAATTTTGTATCACCAAAAATAGATGGTCTGAATACAGAATTGTAATCATTAACTAAAGCCATATCTAAACCTGAAAAAGTTTTATCGGACATATTTGAAATCATAATTGTCAAAGTAAGAGTATTTACTTCTCCAAAAGGATCTTTTTCATGCTTAATATTACTTATATGAATATCCAAACCTGGATAAAACATTTCATGTTGCATAAGAGCAGATTCTTTATACACTGGTAATGGCACTGTTGTATTAATCTTAACCCTTATTTCATCACCTGGAGCAATTAATACATCATGACCTTTTCTTATTAAAGCCATACCAAGACCTATTGCTCCCCCCACAGCAGCCCCTCCGGCTAGAGTATAACCTTGAGATGCAATAGCAGCTTCTAGGCCAAGCCAATTCAAAGCTAAAAATCCGCCTACAGCACCACCTGCTAGAGTATAACCTACATCTTGAGCTACAATTTTAGAAGCTTCGGCTACTGGATGTAATTTGGTAGACATTTTTCCCTCTATTGGAATTTCTCGCCCATCAGGAGTTATTAAATAATCAAAATCTAATGCAATCCATCCCTGACGACCTAAACGTTTTGGATCTCCTGTTTGAGAAATTCTACCATGAGCAATTGTTCCTTTGGGAATAATTACCCCCTTATCACCTTTTACCTCATCAGTTACTTCTGCAAAAAATTCGTCACCTTCAATATTTATATTGCTATCAAGAACCTGAGATACAGTCATATTAATAACATCTTTTCTTTCCAAATGTTCTACTTGACCTGTAAACAACTCTTTTTGCAATTGTTGTTCATATACATCAGATTTTTCAGCATGCCCTTCAAGTACTTCGGCTAATGCTGAAGAATTTGAACATATAAAAGATATCAATATAAATAATGCGACAAATCTTTTCATAATTTAATTATATAACAGTTTATTATCAAATACAAAAAATTTAAATATTTACGAAACTTTATGTTTTATTTTATAAAAATATGGGCATAATAATTTTGTGCATATTATTAGGGAGGAAGCTGAATGCGTTGGTATGACATAGAGCCTGATGTTTGTATGGCTATTAGTATGATTGAATGTGCTGAGAAAAAAGCACAAATTGAATATGCTGAATACATTATTAAACTTGTAAAAGAAAAAGATACAGAAATGAATTACATAAAAAATACCACTTTAAACAACATTGAGAGAAAATATCAAAGATGGTACGATAAAAATGAAATAATATCTACAGCTTTTTCATACTTAAAAGGAACTACTAAAACTATACAAAAAGAAGTTTCCCTATCTGTATTAGCACTAATGAATTCTGCTGTAGCTTAAATACTTGACTTTACACAAAAAAATCTGTAATATGAATATATGAAAAAACGCTGGTATGATATTGATCCAACTGTTAGTAGAGCAGTTGCAGAATTAGAAAAAGCTGAAGAATATATTCAAGTTCGTTGTGCTGACTATATTATAGACAGACTTAAAGACATTGATTTCAATATTGAAATGTCCCTTGACGATCAATATAATTATATTATGCGAAGATGGTACGATAAAAATATAAAAGTATCACATGCAATGGAATACCTTAAAAATTGTCCTATTGATATAAGAAAAGAACTGGCTCTCGAAATTATTGATTTTATAAAAGAATATAAAGATTATGAAAAAAATCTTAAATAAGATGATTAACAATTAGTGCATTAATTGTTATAAATATTTCTCTTTTTAATATAAATAAAGTACAGGCTGATAG
>CAUDIU010000082.1 GCA_958449715.1 uncultured Clostridium sp.
TGCAGACAATCTAACCATATTTTGCAGAATATTATAAGTTGTATATAACTTTTTTTCAACAACTTTTCTTCTATAATTTTGAACTAATGAAGGCATTGTCATTGCAGCAACAACACCAATAATCCCTAAAGTTATTAAAACTTCTGCCAGTGTAAACGCAAGTTTAGGAGCTGCTAAACTGCCCCCCCCCCGAACGCTACGTGTATACAATCATCTCCACAAGATTTATTTATCTTGTTGCTAAACTTTTGTTTCAACTCAGTCCTAAATCTTTTCATAACAAGCTCCTTTCTATTTTCATATTTATCATAACATATTTTTAATTAAAATATTTTTTCTTAACACGACTTTTAAATGAAGATTTTGCCAATTCAATAGCATCAATTTCAGAGAAAAATACTCTATCTTCGCCTATTTGTTCTGTTATTTTATATTGTTGCAACTGATTATTTACATCTTCATTATTAATAACCATCAATATTTTTATATGTTGAGATTTCAAACGCAAAATAATATCTTCAAGTGCAAAAATAGCTGAAATATCTAATAAATCATCACTATCATAAACTAAAATTAAATATCTTGTACCTAAAAACTCATCAAATTGAGATATCAACTGAGTTGCAGAACCAAAGAAAAAAGCTCCATTTATATGCACTACTCTAATTTTATGCCTATAATCTTTTTCTAAAACTTTTTCTAATTTCATAATATCTTTGTCATAAACAACTTTGTTGACAAGTTTTGCTTTATCTGCAGTTCTTTTAGCATATAAAAGAGCTGCAAGAGTAATCCCAGCACCTACTGCAACAATTAAGTTATAAAATACTGTTAATAAGAAAACTAGAATAAGAACGTACAAATCATCTTTTGGCGCTAATTTTATAACACGTAAAAACTTTGTATCAATTATGTCATATCCTATTTTTATCAAAATACCAGCAAGCACAGCTAACGGAATTTCTGCAACAAATCCAGAAAATTTATAGATTAATAAAACTAAAACAAAAGAAGTTACAACCGCAGCTAATTTTGTAGAAGCACCAGTCTTTAAAGCCGCAACAGTTCGCATTGTCGCTGCAGAGCCAGGCAAAGTCCCAGTCAAAGCACAACAAATATTTCCTATTCCTTGTGCTGATAACAAGCTTTTTGGCGGAAGCTGAACTTTTGTGATTGAAGTACAAACTAATCCAGTCAAAAGACTTTCTGAGGATAAAATTACAGCCAAAGTAATTGAATATTGCAAATAAGTAATTAAATCATGCAAATTTGTCTGTGGAATATGAATAGCTGGCAAAGATACTGAAATTTCAGAAATCTTTGAAACATTCAAACCCATTTTAATTGATACAATAGTACAAATTATTAACGCTAAAATTTGGGATGGGACATATTTATTCCATTTTTTAGGAAATAAAAATACAATTAAAAGAGTCAACAATCCTATTGAAAAAGCCTGCAAATTCAAACTACTTAAAGATTTAAATACCATTTCTAAGCTTTCAATAGTATTTGAACACGGCGCAATACCTAGCAATGGATTTAACTGCATAATTATAATAATTACACCTACACCATTCATAAAGCCAGAAATAACAGGATATGGGACATATTTCACAACTTCAGGCAATTTTGTTAAAGATAATAATATCTGAATAATTCCTGCAAGAAATATTATAAAAATCACAGAAGAAATATCCTTGTTTAAAGCGTGCATAATAGATGCAACAACAATTGCAACAGGTCCGGTAACACCAGAAATCATAGGAATTTTAGTACCTAAAACACCTGCGATAACAGATAAAATTATAGCACCCCAAATCCCCGCACTTGCTCCAAATCCTGTAGCTACGCCAAATGCTAAAGCTTGTGGCAAAGTAATTATTGCAGCATTCAAGCCGCCTAATATATCCCCTGCAAAAACTTGCAACTTACTTTTAAAATCCATGCAACTATTATAATTAATCTTTATGATATAATCAACCTATGAAGTTGAGAGAGATTTATAATACAGACAAAACAGCTATTTCTTTTGAAGTTTTCCCACCCAAAGAAAACTCTGAAAAATTGTTAGAAGAAATTAAAGTTTTAAAAGAACATAACCCAGCATTTATTTCATTAACTTATGGTGCAGGAGGGAATGAGAATAAGTCATTTGAACTTTTAAAACAAATTAAAGATACAGGAATTAATGTTATGCCACATTTCACCTGTATTACAACCACTAAAGAAAATATTGAAAAAAATATTAATACTATAATTAATCTTAATATTGAAAATATTTTAGCTTTACGTGGTGATATTCCTGAAAACAAAGAATTACAAAAACACGATTTTAATTACGCAAGTGACCTTGTTGAATTCATTAAACACAAAACCAATTTATCAATAGGAGTTGCAGGTTATCCTGAAGGGCATATTGAAAGCCCCGATTTAGATACAGATATAAATTATCTAAAAGCCAAAGTTGATAAAGGTGCTGATGCAATTTTTACTCAACTATTCTTTGATAATAATAATTTTTATAAATTTATTGATAAAACAGAAAAAGCAGGTATAAATATTCCTATAATTCCAGGGATTATGCCAATAATAAGTGAAAAACAAGTTGAAAAAATGGTAAAACTTGCAAAGATTACAGTCCCTAAAAATGTTCAAGAAAATATTAGCAAACTAAAAGATAAAGACCTAATTGAATTTGGCATTGAATATGCAACCTCTCAATGCGAAGATTTAATTAAAAACGGAATTAAAGGCTTACATTTTTATACACTCAATAAATCTTATTCTACAAATCAAATTTTAAACAACATAAAGGAGTAAATATATGCAAAACCTAAACAAACACATAGAACATACATTATTAAAACAAGATGCGAAATTGGAAGATTTTATAAAGCTATTTGAAGAAGCTAAAGAACATAAATTTTTAGGGGTTTGCATAAACCCTGCCTATGTAAAACTTGCTAAAGAAAATTTGCTTGGTTCTGATGTTAAAATAGTTACAGTTGTAGGTTTTCCACTAGGCGCTAACAGATCTGATGTTAAGGCATTCGAAACATCTAAAGCTGTAGAAGATGGTGCAGATGAAATTGATATGGTACTTAATGTATCAAAATTAAAAGATAAAGACTATGATTTCATAATAAATGATATAAAAACAGTAAAAACAGCCTGCAAAGACAAACCGCTAAAAGTTATTTTAGAAACAGATCTACTTTCAAAAGAAGAAATAAAAAAAGCTTGTGAATTATGCATAGAAGCAAAAGCTGACTTTGTAAAAACCTCAACAGGTTTTGTAAAAAATGGTGTCGGAGCTAAAGCTGAAGATGTTAAACTAATGTTCGATACAGTATCACCATACGGACTAAAAGTAAAAGCATCAGGCGGAATAAGAGATAAAGAAGCAGCGCTAAAAATGCTTGAAGCAGGAGCTGAAAGACTAGGCACAAGCTCTGGTGTAAAAATCGTTTCTTAAAAACAATTTGACCATGCTATAATATTCATTAAAAGGAATAGCATATGGGTGATGAAGATAAACAGTTTGATGCCACCCCGAGAAAACTCGAGCAGGCAAGAAAAGAAGGACAAGTTGTTAAATCAAAAGATTTTTCAACCGCTCTATCTCTGCTTATCTTATTTTCCGTCATCTTCGGTCTTGCTCCTTTTGTTTGGGATCAAATTGTGCAATTATATACCTTGCTTTATGAACAAATTCCAAATGGGCACCTGTCAGAAATAGGAATGACATATATTACCACAGTAACTATAAAATGTACGGCTTTAATTATTGGGCCAATTCTTTTTATAGCTTGGTTTGTTGCAATTATGGCTGATTTTATTCAAGTAGGACCACTAGTTGCAACTGCTCCTTTAATGCCAAAACTTGATAAATTAAACCCTACAAAATATTTTAAAAATATTATGTCAATTAAGACATTATTTGAATTATTCAAAAATATTTTAAAAGTAGTTTTGCTTGGCTATATAGGCTGGAGTGTTTATATGGAACACATTGAAAGTATATTAATGCTTGCAGCTATTGATAACAACTTTGCAGTAATGATTGAATTCGGCAAACTAATAACCGACTTTATTTTTAAAGCCTGCATTGCCTTTTTAGTAATTTCTGCAGCTGACTATGGTGTTACAAAATGGAAATTTTTAAAAGACCAAAAAATGTCATTTAAAGAAATTAAAGATGAATATAAAAACACAGAAGGTGATCCAAACGTAAAAGCAGCTCTAAGACAAAGACGTATGCAAATGTTACAAAAAGGGATGATGGACGCCGTTCCTGATGCAGATTTTGTTGTTACAAACCCAACACACATCGCATGCGCCTTAAAATATAAAGCAGAAGAAATGGCATCACCTATGCTTATTGCCAAAGGCACAGAATTAATTGCAAAAAAAATTATAGGAATTGCTAAAGAACATGGCATTCCTGTTATAGAAAATGCTCCGGTCGCAAGAGCTCTATACAAAATGGTAGATTTAAACCAGCAAATTCCACCTGAATTATACAAAGCAATAGCTGAAATCTTACTTTTTGTATACAAATTGAAAAATACAACAAATAAAGGTATAATAAAGTAAATTCTATGATAGAATAGTTTTACAATCATGGTTATGCAAAATAAAAATAAATTACAAGAATATATAGATATAGTCCAAAAAGTTGCTAAAGTTGAGCACAGAAGAATACCTGCTCATATGGTAGATTATGAAGAATTAGTTTCAATCGGGATTTTAGCAATTCAAGTTTTAATAAAAAATAAAACTCCAGAGCAATTGGAAAAATATAATACAGCATATATCGCAACTGCTGTAAGATGGGCTATTAGAAATGAATTAAGAATTAGATATAAATGGTACTCTTTAAAACATAAACCTGATGATCAATATGATGAAGAAGAAGCAGTTGAAGGAATGGATATGCAAAAAGCCAAAGTCCGAGAAGCTGTTTATGAAACAATTCTTTCTATTGATGGTCTTGCAGCTGCGGCAAGTGATAATGATTCTCCATTTGACTTCTTAAAAGATCCGCATGCTCAACCCGACGAAAATGCTGAAATTACAGAAATGGGTAGAATGATTAGAGAAGCTATCGCAAAACTTCCACCCAAAGAAAGAACAGTTGTTGAATATAGATTTTACAGAAATATGCAAGTGAAAGATATTGCAAAGCAAGTAGGGTTATCCTCTTCACGTGTCACACGTATTGTTCAAGCATCTTTAAATACTGTAAAAGAATACTTAAATTCAAAAGAACAATTTGGATATTAGAGGCAATTAATCAACTACCTGTATTCGGCCATCGTCTTTAATTTCGATTGGTGTATTCAATTTTTTAATATAATCACAGGTAAGCTTATCTTTGTCAAAATCAAATTTTTCATCAATTTCACCTGTTTTAATCTTGTTTGGAATTAAATTATCACCACCTGATGCAAAGAAATCATCTGTAGCAACAGTATAAATTTTATTTGGATCTGGATTGTTTACATCAATTGGAATTTCTTTTCCGGACTTATCAATAAATGTAGCTGATTTAACAACACCACCTCTTGTAACTGTATATTTTAATCCTGAAGGAATTACAATACTTGGTTTATTTCCAGGATTAATGAAAGATTTTGCACCATTTTTTAATGCATCAACAACTTCTTTCTCTGTTAATTTCATCTTAACCATATTATTTTTTAATGGTACAACTTCAAATACTTGTCTTGAATCTAGAGGTCCAACTTCAAAAAATCCTCTAATATTACCAACATTTATTAAAGCTAAATCTGTATCAAACTCCTGTCTTACGGCATCCATTATAAAAAATGCATTTGGATTTGGATCTATAAGTCTGTTTTTAGTTGGACCTGATGCTGTTTTTATTTCTCCTAAATACTCAGGTTTTCCTAAAATATGATCAAATACACCTTTTATAACTCTATTTCTTTTAAAATTACTTGAAGGTGTTACATTATTTTGAGCCTTTACAATAATACCTTTTTCATCATCCCAAGTAATTTTTAAATCTCCAAAATATTCACCATCTTTTCCGGCCTGAGTTATAATAACTGGCTCATTAGATTTTGAATAAAGCAGGTTTTTACCTTCTTTTATACCTTCTAACAAATCATGTGTATGACCACCAATAATAATATCAATACCTGAAGTTTCTTTTGCTAATCGCTGATCTTTTGATAAACCGCAATGAGATAACAAAATAACTTTATTTATACCTTGTTTTTTATATTCATCAATTTTTGATTGAATATCTTTTAATGTTTTTTCAAAATCATCAACACCAATTTGTTTTCTAGATTCATTATCTCTAATTCTTTCATGTAAATCTGGAGGAGCCAAACCGATTATTGCATACTTATGACCATTTTTTTCAATAACAAATGATTTCTCTATAACTCCATCTAATGGATTTCCCTTAGGGATTTGTAAATTCATACCTAAACTTCTAAATTTTGCTCCTTCTTTGCTTTTTGCTATATCAGAAGGATTTGCATCATATTCATGGTTCCCATCAGAAATTGCTTCTACACCAAGTCCGTTCATATATTTATTTGCCGCTTCTACAAGATGCAAATCAGCACCGGCAGAAATATCACCTGCTGCTAAAACTAACTTATCAGCACTTGATGATTTAGATTGAGAATCATAAAACTCTTTTGCACTATAAATTCTTGCCATATTTCCTATACGGACATGATTATCATTTATATAAAAAATATCAGTTTGAGTATATTTAGGTTTTGAAAACTTTGAAACAGATGTTTGAGTAGACGTATTTGCTTCTGATTTAGGAGCAGATTTTTCAAAAGTATCTTGCGTTATTTGAGGTGCAAGTTGAGGTTGCTGATTTTGTACCTGATTTACACTACCTGTAGCTTTAAATGAAACTTTTGGTAATCCGTTTATCATTAAATTCATATTTTTTCACCTTTTTTTATTTTAATTTATAAACTATTCTCAATATTTTTTTTGCTAAAAAATGACTTAATGTAAATAAACATTAAGCCGCTTGTTTCAACTGAGATTGTTTTTTCAATTCCTTATATGTCTTTAAACCTTCTACCCAGTTTTCAACAAGATTTACATCGTCTGCAACGACTGCTTGAGGCAATGCAGCATGGTGAATTTTCGGAAGCAAATAATCTTCAGAATATTCTACCGGTTTTGAAATATTATCATCAGTATCATTACAAATAAAAATCATTTTTCCGTTTTTATCTGTCTTAGTACCAATAATAGTTATTTCATCACCATTTATAATAGT
>CAUDIU010000083.1 GCA_958449715.1 uncultured Clostridium sp.
CATAAAAAAATTATACCCCAAATATATGATTTCTTAATTATTTATAGACTATTGTAAAAATTTTTTATATAATAACTCTATAAATGCAAGAATAAGGGAAGTACTATGTTACCTATTATATCAGAAGAGAATGCAGCTGTAGCTTTTAATGAAATCTTTAAAGATATGCCCGCTTGGCGCAAAAAAATGATTCATTACATTAAAGATGAAAATCCTGAAATAAATACAGCTATAATTGAAGCCGCAAATCAAACTGATTTAGATCCAAAAGCAGTAGCACTAGGTGCATATATGACATACACACTTATAGAACTTGCAATGAAAGACAATGATGCATTAATGAATTTCCAGGAAGGATAAAATTTATGTTAATTGAAGAACTATTAGAAAAACTTGTTGCTGATGGCGGTTCAGACTTACATATTTCAGCTAACTTACCACCAGCTGCCCGCATTGATGGTAAATTACAAAGATATGATTATCCACCATTAAGTCCTGATGATGTTGAAACTCTTTTATTCCCAATGTTATCAAATGAACAAAGAAGAACTCTAGAACAAACTTGGGAACTAGACTTTTCATACGGTATTGAAGGCTTAAGCCGTTTCAGGGTAAACTTCTACAAAGATAAAGGTAACTACGCAGCAGCATTCAGAACAATTACATCAGTAGTTCCTTCCTTTGATAAACTTGGATTACCTGAAATTGTAAGAAAAACAGCTGACAAACCAAGAGGTTTAATTTTGGTAACAGGTCCTACTGGTTCAGGTAAATCAACAACACTTGCTGCAATGATTGACTATATTAATTCAAACAGAGCAGAGCACATCTTAACAATTGAAGACCCTATAGAATTCGTTCATACATCAAAACAAAGTATTATTCACCAACGTGAATTAGGTATGGACACAAGATCATTCGCTAACGCTCTTAAATCAGCACTTCGTGAAGACCCTGATATCATTCTAGTAGGTGAGATGCGTGACCACGAAACAATTGCCTTAGCGCTAACAGCAGCAGAAACAGGTCACTTGGTATTCGGAACATTGCACACATCTTCAGCAGCTCAAACAATTGACCGTATCATCGACGTATTCCCAGAAGGGCAACAACAACAAATCCGTGTACAGTTAGCAAACTCTCTTGTTGCGGTATTTTCACAAACTCTTTTACAAAAATTACAACCGGACGGAACTAAAAAAGGTCGTGTAATGGCTCAAGAAATAATGCTTGTAACTCCAGCTATCGCAAACCTTATTCGAGAAGCTAAAGCTGCGCAAATTTATTCTACAATCCAAATGAACCAAGGTTTAGGTATGCAGACTTTAGAAATGGCTCTTGCAAACTTATATAAACAAAAATTAATCACAATTGAAGATGCATTATCAAGATCTTCAAGACCTGATGAATTAAAACGTTTAATGCAATAATAATAATTTACATTATATTTAAAAGACCTCTATATAATAGAGGTCTTTTTTTATTTGTATCGATATATGTTTGTGTTAATATTTAATTATATGAACTTTATAATAAAAAAGGAAGTATAAAATGGCACAACAAACACATGAACCAAGTTCTACAAAAGAACAAATAAGACAAACAAGAATTCAAAAACTTGCAGATTTGGCAGACAAAGGAGTAAATCCATATCCATATTCTTTTGATAAAGATGCGGACGCTGCTTTTTTACAAGACAAATACAAAGATTTAGAAGCAGGAGTAGAAACTGAAGATAAATATTCTGTAGCAGGACGTGTTATGGCAATACGTAATACAGGTATGTTTATTGACTTAATGGACGCTTCTGGAAAAATCCAAATTTTCTCTCACAAAGAAAATTTATCAGAAGATCAAATGAAAATTTTAAAACTTATCGATATTGGTGATATTGTAGGCTTTACAGGCACAATAAGAAGAACTCCTAGAGGAGAATTATCTATTAAATCAACTTCTTTGAAATTGTTATCAAAAGCTCTATTACCTCTACCAAACAAACAAATCAGCAAAGAAAAAATGGAAGAATTAACTCATTACCATGGACTTACTGATGTAGAATTAAAATATCGCCAAAGATATGTTGATTTAATCGTAAACGAACAAAGTCGTGATACTTTCAGAAAAAGAAGTTTAATTATTCAAAAAATCCGTGAATATCTTGCAAAAGAAGGATACATTGAAGTTGAAACTCCTATTTTACAAACAATGGCATCAGGAGCAAATGCTAGACCATTCAATACCCACCATAATGCTTTAGAAATGGATTTAACTTTAAGAATTGCTCTTGAATTATATCTAAAAAGATTAATTGTTGGTGGTATTTCTGAAAAAGTATTCGAAATCGGTAAATGTTTCAGAAACGAAGGGATTGATACTCGTCATAACCCAGAATTTACAATGATTGAATTATATCAAGCATATGCTGACTATAACGACATGATGACTTTAACTGAAAATATGGTCGCATATGTTGCTCAAGAAGTTCTTGGCACAATGAAAATTAAATATGGTGAACACGAAATCGACTTAACACCTCCATGGGACAGAAAAACAATGCTAGGTTCAATCAAAGAAGCTACAGGCATTGATTTTATGGAAATCTACAGTGCTAAACAAGCAATCGAAACTGCTAGAAGCCTAAATGTTGCAGTAGATGATTCTATGAATTGGGGACAAGTTGTAGAAGCAGTATTTGAAGAAAAAATCGAACCTTCTTTAATTCAACCTTGCCACATCATTGATTACCCAAGAGAAATTTCACCACTTGCAAAAGTACACAGAGATAACGATCGTTTAACAGAACGTTTTGAAACAAGAGTTAACGGCTGGGAAATTGCAAATGCATTCTCTGAACTTACTGATCCTATCGATCAAAGAATGAGATTTGAAGCTCAAGCCCAAGCAAAAGCAGCAGGAGATGAAGAAGCTATGGAAATAGATGAAGACTTCATTAATGCTCTTGAATATGGTATGCCTCCAACAGGCGGTATGGGAATGGGTATTGATAGATTAGTAATGTTACTTACTGATTCTCCATCAATAAGAGATGTTATAGCTTTCCCTACAATGAGAGCTAAAGACTAATTTAATAAAAAAATATATAAAAAAGAAAAGACCGATTGCACATCGGTCTTTTTTATGAAAGATGAAAGGAGCTGAAACTTAGTAATAGGTTATCTTCCAACCATCATTAATAACTCTTGCAGTACAAGTCAAACCTGATGCTGCTTTGTTACAATTATATGTATTGTCAAAACCACTAGGAACAATTTCACTATCATTAAGAACAAATGCGAATATATCACGTCCCATTTGATTTGGAGATCCATTTCCGTTAACATCAATCATAAATACAACAGAGTCTTTATCAACATTCACCCCAAATTCAGAACGAACAATATCTCTTGGATAAACGTTCATTATAACATTCATGCCATCAACTAAAGTAAACATATATTGATACATTTGAGCTCTTTTTAAATAAACTTTTCCGCTCAAAAACTTAGTTGGATATTGCCAACAACCGGTTGCATTTGAACATTCTCTAACAACTTTAAAATATGGTTTGTAATAAGAAAAAGCTAATGCAGATGAATCTTGGGAATATTCATCTAACCCCCAATAATTAGGAGATGATCGATCTAAAATAACAAACATTGTAACTTGACTAATTGAAGTATAAAACTTTTTCAATGCTGTCATATTTTTAGCATCACTAATTTTTGTAACAAGACCAAATATAGTTAAAGAAGCAATAACACCAATAATCGCAAGAGTAAACAATACTTCTGACATCGTCAGACCAGAACGTTTCTTAAAAAACATACTTCCATAACTCATAAGACTTTATCGCCTCCTATCTTTTGATAAAAGACTTATCATTTTAACAATACATATACTAGATATATACCCAAAACTCGAGGAAATATAACATATTTTATAAAGAAAAATTAAAATTTTAAAATTATTTCAAATATTTTATTGTCCAACCATCTTGAATAATTTTAGCTGTACAAGTCCAGCCATTACCACCACTGCGGCAATCACCATCTCCAGTAATACCTAAACCGGCAGGTTGAAGTCCCTTATGAGTAACTATGAATGCAAAAATATCACGACCTATTTGATTTGGTAACTTATCAGCATTAACATCTACCCAAAAAACTAAACAATCATAATCTACAGTATTTCCCATTCCAAAATTAGATTGAACTTGATTTGCGGGATAAATATCCATTAAAATATTCACACCGTCAGGTAACGTAAAAGCAAATTGGCACCAACTTGTATTATGAGCAGCCCAATATACAGTCCCGTTCAAATATTTTGTAGGATAAGCCCAGCATCCTGCACTATTTTGACATTCTCGCATCATATTAAAATGAGGTTTATAATATTTATAAATTTGAGTTACAACATCATTATTATTATCTACCATTCCCCAATATTCAGGACCTTCATTGTCTGCTATAACTAAATTTGTAGCTTGTTGTAAAACAGAATATGTCTTTTTTAAAGAAGACATATTTTTTTGGTCAGAAATTTTTTGATTTAAAGAAGGCATTGTCATTGATGCGACAACACCAATTATGCCGATTGTAATTAACACCTCGGCAAGAGTAAAACCTCTATGAATAATCTCACCTTCATTATGCACATTTTTATTATACATTTTTTTCAAGATAATGCAATATAGACTTTTTTTAACTTTTATCATAAATTTAAAGAGTTATGTTAGAAAATTATTATTCACTATTAGAAAACTTAAAAACGAATTCTCACTATAGGGACATAAAAGATTTTGAAGGGAAAGATGAAAAATATATCTATTTCAAGGGTAAAAAACTTTTAAACTTATCTTCGAACAACTACCTCAATTTTGCGGATAACAAAGAAATTACAAAAGAATTTTTAGAATTTGCAGGTTCTCAATATTCTTTTGGGAGCGCATCAGCAAGATTACTCACAGGAACTTTACCTGTATACAAAGAATTAGAAAATTTAATTTCAACATTATTCAAAAAAGAAAAAACTCTTTTATTTAATAGCGGATACCACGCAAATGTTGGAATTAACAGCTCAATTGCAGGCAAAAAAGATGCAATTTTTTCGGACAAACTCAATCATGCCAGCATAATTGACGGTATGCGTTTATCTGAAGGGAAATTTTTCAGATACCCGCATAACAATATGGAAGCTCTTGAAAAATTACTAATCAGAGAAAGAAAAAATTATGAAAATGCGATTATTGTATCTGAAAGCGTATTTTCAATGGATGGCGATATCGCAGATTTACTAAAATTAGTAGAATTAAAAGAAAAATACAATTGTATATTAATTTTAGATGAAGCTCACGCATTCGGTGTTTTTGGAAAAAAAGGACTTGGAGTTACAGAAACTCTAGGAATAACAGATAAAGTAGATTTAATAATCGGAACATTCGGAAAAGCTATAGGCTCAATGGGGGCTTTTGCAACAGGAAGTAGCACTTTAATTGAATATTTAATAAATAAAGCAAGATCATTTATCTTTTCTACAGCACTACCCCCCATAAATATTGCTTTTTCTAAATGGATTATTGAAAATAAACTTCCAAATACTTATGAAAAACGAATGAATATGCTCCAAATAGGTAAAAAAGCAGGAAGCGAAAGTCATATTATTCCTGTAATAATAGGTGGAAACAAAGAAACAGTAGATACTTGTGAAATTTTATACCAAAACGGATATTTCACTCTACCTATAAGACCGCCTACCGTACCTGAAGGCACTTCAAGATTAAGACTTTCACTAACAACAGATATTAACGAAAAGGAATTATTCGATGCAATCTCACTGGCTAAACAAGCAAAACAATAACAAACTTATAATATTTTTTACTGGCTGGAGTTTTGATTATAAGCCTTTTGAATTTCTTAACTGCGAGGATTTTGATGTTTTAATAATTTATGATTACAACGATTTAGAACTTCCTCAAATTCCAGAATATAAGGAATACTTCTTAATAAGTTGGTCAATGGGCGTATACACATCATACCTTTTGAAAGATAAACTTCCAAAATTCACAAAAAAAATCGCAATCAACGGGACACCTTTCCCTGTTAATGAAGAATATGGAATTCCTCTAAAACCTTTTATCCTAACACTAAGACACGCAAAAACAGGCTTAGAAGGGAAATTCTATCAAAATATCTTTAATTCGGAAGAAGAATATGCTCGATATACTAAAACACAGGTTGAAAGAACTATCGAAAATAGGGTATCAGAACTAAACACTCTATACTCTAAAATCAAATCAACAGAGATTTCATACCAAAATTATTTTGATACTGCAATTATAAGCAACAATGATAAAATTATACCAACAAAAAATCAAATAAATTTCTGGGAGGGAAAAACTGAAATAAAAACTGTTGAAAGCGGCCATTTTCTTTACTATAATTTTACCAGCTGGAATGAAATATTATGCAAATAAATCCGAAATTAATTAAAACACAATTTGAAAAAAGTCTAGATACATACAATCAAAATGCACTAGTTCAAAAAATAATGGCAGAAAAGTTGGTTGAAGAACTATCAAAAATAAAAAAAGAGTTCACAAATATCTTAGAACTAGGTAGTGGTGCAGGACTTTTAACAAAAGAGTTAGTAAAAAAAATAAAATTTCAAACATATTCTGCCAACGATTTAGTTGAAAAATCAAAAACTTTTGTTAATGATATTATTCCAAATGCTAATTTTTATTGTGGTAACGCACAAAAAATTAAACCTACAAAAAAAATGGATTTAATAATTTCAAACGCAATGTTCCAATGGTTTAATGACTTAGATAAAATAAGTTTAATTTACAAAAATATTCTAAATTCTGATGGAATATTAGCATTTTCAACTTTTTCAAAAGAAAATTTTAAAGAAATTAAAAATTTAACAGGTCTATCTCTTGAATATAAATCACTAGATGAAATAACAAAAATATTTGAGAAAAACTATAAAATATT
>CAUDIU010000084.1 GCA_958449715.1 uncultured Clostridium sp.
CATTATTCTAAATAATCTTTAATATTTGATTACTTATTTGTAATATTTCTTAATAAATTTTTCAAAAAAAAACTATCCATTTTGGATAGCTTTTTTTATCTATATTTCAAAGATTATATAATTCTATGTGGTTTTGTTAGTAGATGTGCTTCTACACGTTCTTTTATTGCCCCTTGAGGTTCGTAATAAGGCGATACAGTCATTATTTTAGCTGCAATATCTGGATAGTAGTAAATAAATCTTAATTCACTTGATGTAAGTGGTTTTTGAGTATGAACGTTTGCGTAGCGTGCTAATTCCAGAATATTTCTTGCTTCATGTTCATCTTTAAATTCTAATTCAAGATTATCATATACGTTTCGGAATCCTTTAATGCCGCCATATTCACCAGTTGTAATCATTCTGCCTGTTTCAATTATTTCTGGTTCTCCTCTTCCTAGTTCTTCAAAATCATATAATTCGTAGTTTCTTCTATCTTTTAATGCTCCATCTGCATGAATGCCTGATTCATGAGCAAAAGCGTTATCGCCTACTGCCGGTTGATTTATAGGAATTGGAACTCCAAATGCATATGATGTATATTTTGCAAGTTTCCAAGCTTTGCTTAAATCAATATTAGGATCTATGTGGTATCTATGTCTAAATCCTGCCGATTTTAATATTGCAAGTAAACAAGATACTAAATCTGCATTTCCAGCTCTTTCTCCCATACCATTGATTGCTGTATTTATATAAGCATCTACTCCTGCATCTATAGCTGCTCTTGCTCCCATAACTGAACAAGCAACTGCCATGCCTAAATCGTTATGAAAGTGCATTTCAATAGGCATTTCTGTTTCTTGTGCTATTTTATAGATTCTTTCATAGGTAGTTTGAGGATCTTCATACCCTAAAGTATCACAGTATCTAAAGCGTCTTGCTCCACATTTTTTTGCTTCTTTGGCATATTTAATTAGAAATTCCAGATCGCTTCTTGATGCATCTTCAGCGTTAACACCAATATCTTGTGCTCCTAGTGATACTGCACATTCAACAGCTTCACATGTCATATTTATGATATCTTGAGGAGTTTTTTTACCTAAGTATTTTCCATTAATCATTTGATCTGAGGTGGATTGAGATAAGTTTATGTTTTTTAATTTAGGAACATTTTTAAATGATAATTGGACATCATCTGCAATTCCTCTCATCCAGCCTGATAATTTAGTCCTTGAAATTACACCATGTTCAACTAATTCTAAATTCCCATTAAGGTAATTAATTTCGTGTTTTGTTGTTGGAAATCCAAATTCTGATTGCGTAATCCCCATATCATCAAGCATAAGATTAATAATGGTTTTTTGAAGTTTTGCTAGTCCTAATCTTGATGTTTGTACACCATCTCTGTTTGTTACATCAACAAAGTAAATTTTGTTTTCTTTCATGCGAACCCCTCAAAAATCTAATACACATATATGTTTTTATTTATAAATAACTTGCATTTTTATAGTAAATTATTTACAATGTTAAGTATGGAACTTTTAATGAGTTCTGTCAAGCATCTTTATAAAATATTTATATTATGAGTAATACAAAACAACTTGAAAAAAAGATAAATAAAGAATATAAAACCGGAAATGTAAAAAGTGCAATTGAGCTATGTCAAATAGGTTTGCAAGATGATCCGACAAATGCAGATTTACATGTGCGTTTGGGTGATTTGTATCTTGCTTGGCACTTAGATATTTATAATTCATGCCAATATATTGATGAAGCAATTACTGAGTATCAAAGAGCATTAGAAACATATATTGATTCAGCTGAGATTTATTTTAAAATAGGTCAGGCTCATTTCTTTAAAGGCGATTTAGATAAAGCTATAAATTATTTAGATATGGCTATTTCTAAAAATCCTAAATTAGGAAAAGCTTATTATTTGCTTGCTGAAACATATACTAAAAAAGCTCGTTTTTTAGACGCTTCAATGAACGCAAAGTTAGCTATTAAAGCTATGCCATTTGCAAATTCTTGCGCACATTTCTTATTGTCAAATTTATATAATGTGTCATCAGCAAGAAGCTTTAAGAATTTCGCTTTATCAAAGTTGGAATTGTTACTATCAATTTTGACCTTACCTTTTGATAAAATAGCATTGGGTAATGTTGCAAGAACATTATCTTACGCAAAATTTTTACCTATTTTGCTAAAAGGTGCATACCAAGTACAAACAAATAAGTTAAATGATGCTTTAGAAACATATTCAGAAGCTATTGATAAAGCTCCTGGATTTATTCCTTTGTATTGTTTGCTTGGTGACATTTATAGATCTTTAGGTCAGTTTGAAGATGCTATTACTGAATATAAAATGGCTATTTGGTTAGATTCATTAAATATTCCAGCATATCGTCATTTGTGTCAGGCTTATGAAGAACAAGGTGATTATGACAGTGCTGTTGAAATATATGAAAAATTAATTAAAATTATGCCAAATATGCCTGATGTTCATTCAAATCTAGCTAATATTTTGTATGTAAAAGGTGATATTGACGGCGCTATTGCTCATTTTCAAACTGCTGTTACTTTAAATCCTAGAAAACAATGGACAAGTATTATTAATCAAACTTTAGGTTTTGTATACCAAGAATCTAAACAGGATTTGAACGCTGCAATCAGTTCTTATCAAAGTGCTTATCTTTTAACTCCTAAAGATATTGATATTTATGTTAATTTAGGCAGTGCGTTTTATGATAAAGAAGATATTGAAAATGCTTTGCAAGTTTATAGAAACGCATTAGATTTAGACCCAGAAAATGCAAAAATTCATTGTAATTTAGGCTTTTTATATTGGGGAAAAGGTGATATTGATGAAGCTTTAAAAGAATATGAGCTTGCAATAAAATATGACAAAAATTATGATATTGCATATAACAATATGGGTGTAATTTATCTTGATGATTTAGGTAGAGTAAAGCAAGCTATTGATTTATTCAAAAAATCTATTGAATGTAATCCAAATTACGCCTTGGCTCATTTTAATTTAGCTAGAGCAATTTCAATTACAGGTGATAAAGTAGAAGCAGCTAAATTATATCAAGTAGCTCAAGATATAAATAAGATTACAAATGAAATTGATCCTCAAGATATTTTAGATAAAATAAACGCTTTGTTTAATTAGTGCTATTTATAGATTTTATTTCCTATTTGAACTTGTTTAACGTACATATCTTCACAAGCTCCGGAGCCTCTACTTGTTGGATCTGTATCAGTTCTTGACATACTTGTTTTTGCAACAGTTTCACTTTTGTCAGTATAAATATCTACAAGATAACCGTCAAGTTTTACAATATCATTTCTTTTAATTTTTAGTAAAGCACCCATAACATTTGCATTTGCAGGAATTAAGTGTGTGTGTGAAATATGTGAACTTACAAAACCCAGTTTCCAATACATTTCTTCATATGGAACTTTTGATCTCCATTCTAGCCTTCTGCTCTGTCCAAGGGTTTTGTGCGATTTAAATTTCCAATATTTATGTAATCTGTTTTTATTTTTAGCTAAATCACCCCATACTATACCTATGTCCATTAAACAGATATCATCAAAAGAATTACGCATAATATCTCTAAACCAAAAATTTGTATTTTTAGTAACAACTAATCCTGATATTGAATATTTAGCCATTGGTTGTAATGCATAAATATTTTTTTCTCCGTATGCTTTTATGTATTTTTGATTTTCTAAATTAATTTGTATAGGATCATTATTTGTATTTATTACTTCTTGACTTGTAGTGCTAATTTTTGGAAAAGAGTATTTTGTTCTGAATAAAATATCTCCAAGTATTGAATTGAATATTATTATTATAAAGAAAATTAGACATGCTTTACAAAAATAATTCCAAATATTACCAAAGTCAAAGTCCATTAAATACCCCTTTAAACTAGATTTTCAACATCTTCGCATACTTTAGTTGGTAGAATAAACCCAAAAGTTGCCCCTTCTCCTAATGCTGATTTTACAAATACTTTTCCGTTATGATATTTTTCAATAGTTTGTTTAACTAAATGAAGTCCTAGACCTGTTCCTTTCACGGTGTGAATATTATTTTCAACTCTATAAAATCTGTCAAAAATCTTTTTCTGATGTTCCGGAGCAATACCGCAGCCCTGATCTGTTACAGTGACTATTACATCATCATTATCTTTTTTTAGTTCAACTTTAATTTCCCCGTTTTCTGGAGAATATTTTATAGCATTTGATAAAAAGTTTGTAAGAGCTCTTTCAATACCATCATAGTTGAATAAAAATTCTTGAATATTTTCTTCTTTTTTTACATTAATTGTGAGATTATGTTCTTTTGTTAAAGCTTGGACTTGACTTACACAAGTATCGACTACTTCATAGATACTGTTTAATGATTTTTCCATTTGAGCATTTGCTTCCATTCTTGAAAAATCTAAGATATCATTTACCATGCTATTTAATCTTATTATTTCTTGATTAATTGTTCCGATAAATTCTTTTTGTGTATCATAATCGAATTCATTACCATAATTGTATAATGTGTCAATGTAACTTCTTAGAACTGTAACAGGAGTTCTTAATTCATGAGAAACATTTGAAATAAATGTCGATCTCATAGCATCCATTTCAGCTTCTTTAGTCATATCAATAAGGACAATTATGTATCCGACATAATCTTTGTTTCTTGTAAACATTGGAGAAATTATTGATTTTATAACTCTTTTATCAACTTGAATGCTGAATTCAAGTGGTTTATTTTCCATAATTTCGATTGGAGTGTCCTTAAATTCTTCAATTTTATCTTTAAAGCAGTAATTACCTTCTGTATCTATATAATTTTGAATTTTCATATTAAGCATTTGATTTTCATCAAGCTCAAGTAATTTGTGTGCATGATTATTTATCAATACAACATTGTCATTGTTATCACATACAACAACTCCGTTTGCAATACTCATTAATACTGCTTCTAACTTGTTTCTTTCAAGTGTTAATTGCTCAATGTTTTGTTCTTCATATAAATGAAGTCTATTAGACATATTATTGAATGCATTAAATAATTCTTTAACTTCAGAACTTACATCTTTATCTTGGATTGTATAGCCAAATTCTCCTGTTGAAATTCTTTGTACACCGTTATGTAAAATTCTTAATTCTCTAGTAATTAAATAAGTATTAATAAGGATTACAAAAGCAAAAACAACCCAGGCAACTGTAAATACAAATAATAGTGAAGCTCTAGTTGTTGTTGAAATTTGACTTATAATATTTCCAGATAGTCCAACGGTAACAGATCCTACACTATTCCCTTTAGTTGTAATTATTGGGGAACTAACAATTATATTAGGATTTTTGGGGGAAATTTGAGCATTCCCATTAGCCTTGTATATTAATTTCCCATTTGAATCTCTAAATTCTATAAAAATAATATCACTGTGTGATTCAACAATAGTATCTGCATGTGATTTTAAAGTTTCAATAACTTGATTTTTCGGGGATTTGCTTACAAGTTCACTACATTCTATTGCTAATGCTCTGGATACTATTTGACCAAAATTTTGATAACCATAATTTAATTTTTTTTGAATATTAAAGATTGCAAATACAGCAATTGCAACTATTAGTATTGTGCTTAATAAAAGTCCTGAAATTATTAATCTGTTTTGTGTTGTCAAACTTATTTTACTGTTATTCATATTAATAATTATAGCATTTTGATTGTGTGCAGGCAAGTTTGATAATATTATTCAACAATATCTGCAAGTGTGAATTTTATAACTTTTGAGAGATTACCAAGACTCATTTCAACTTGATAACCAATTTTTCCAGCACTAAAGATTATTGTATTAAAATTTTGAGCGCTAGTATCAATTGTTGTTGTGAAAAATTTTTTCATTCCAATTGGAGAACACCCACCATGAATGTATCCTGTTAATGGTAAAAGTTCTTTAGATTTTATCATTTCAACTGATTTTTCACCTACAGCTTTTGCTGCTTTTTTCAAATCTAATTCTTTTGCGACAGGCAGCATAAATACATAGTATTTTTTTGACTTGCCAACTGTTACAAGAGTTTTAAATACCATTTCAGGATTTTGATTTAATACAGATGCAACCTCAATTCCGCTGACTGCATCTGTATTAGCATAACAATAATGATTATAATTTATCTTGAGCTTATCCAGCTCTCTCATTACATTTGTTTTATGTTCCATAAACTGTTAATTATCCGCGAGCACAAATTGTTCTAGCTGCATGGACACCTGAAGCTGATGCTTGGATTAGCCCTCTTGTAACTCCGGCACCATCTCCTATTGCAAATAGATTTTTTACTCCTTCAGTTTCTAATTCATTAGTTAATTTAACTCTTGCAGAGTAGAATTTAACTTCAATACCATATAATAATGTGTATCTAGAAGCAGTACCAGGACATATTTTGTCTAATGCTTGAAGCATTTCAATAATGCTTGTCATTTGTCTGTATGGAATTACTAAACTTAAATCACCTGGAGTTGCACAAGTTAAAGTTGGTCTTATTGTGCTAGCTTTAATTCTTTCAGGAGTAGACCTTCTTCCATCAAGTAAGTCGCCGAATCTTTGAACTAAAATCCCTCCGCCAAGCATATTTGCAAGTCTTGCAATATGTTGTCCATATTGAATTGGTTCTTTAAACGGTTCTGTGAATTTTTCACTTACAAGTAATGCAAAATTTGTATTGTTAGTTGTTTTTTCAGCATAGCTGTGACCGTTTACTGTAGAAATACCATTATAGTTTTCTTGAACAACTTCACCATTTGGGTTCATACAGAATGTTCTAACTTCATCACCAAATGTTGGAGAGTTGTATATTAATTTAGATTCATATAATTTATCTGTTAATGGTTCAAAAACAGGTGCTGGTAATTCTACTCTTACGCCGATATCTACAGCATTATTTACCATACCTATTTTATGTTTAGCAAATTC
>CAUDIU010000085.1 GCA_958449715.1 uncultured Clostridium sp.
TGATTTAGGCGATGATAATTTATTCATGTCTTTTGTTTTAAAACCATCTGATACTTTTAAAGATGTATATGCTAATTTGACTCAATATTTATCTGTTATTTTGGTCAATATTTTTGAAGAATACGGACTTGTTCCTTCTATAAAGTGGCCGAATGATGTTTTGATTGGTGGGAAAAAGATTTCAGGTATTTTATCTGAAACTGTCATGCAAGGTAATAAATTTAAAGGGTTAGTTCTTGGGGTTGGTGTAAATTTAAATGCTGAAAAAGCAGATTTATCTTTGGTTAAAGATAAAAAAATTACAGCTTTAAATATTGAATTAGAAAGAGAGCATGTTGATAAAAATTTATTTTTTGAAAAACTTGTGAATGAATTTTTTAAAACTTATGATGAGTTTTTGGATCATGGCTTTCTGTTGATTAGAAATAAATATATAAATACATGTAATTTTTTAGGAAAAGAAATTTCTGTACAAGTGTTTGACGATAAAAAGACTGGAATTGCAAAGTTTATAACTGATTCTGGAGAATTAGTTTTGCAAAACCACAAAAAAGAAGAGTTTGTATTAACAATGGGAGATATATTATGATTGAAAATCTTATGATTGGCTTAACCTTAATGATACTGGGAATGGGATTCGTTCTAGCATTTTTATGTATTTTGATTGTTGCAATGCATGGAATGTCTGCAATTATTGCTTATTTAAATAAAATTTTCCCAGAAAAGATTGATGTAGTGGAGAAAAAATCTTCATCAAAAAGCGTAGTAAAAGATGATGAAGCGATTGCAGTGGCTTTGGCTGCTATTATGGCTAGAAAATAAGAAGTTTGTTTATTAATAAATTAGGAAGGGTAAAGTTATGAGTAAAAAACTTATTAAAGTTATGGATACCTCATTTAGAGATGGTTTCCAATCAGTTTATGGGGCAAGAGTATTTGTTGATGATTTTATTCCTGCATTACAGGCTGCTGTTAATGCTGGTATTAAACATTTTGAAGTTGCAGGTGGTGCTAGATTTCAGTCACCTATTTTTTATTGTAATGAAAATGCTTTTGAAACAATGGATAAGATCAGAGCTGCTGTTGGTCCTGATATAAATTTACAAAGTTTGGCAAGAGGTGTGAATGTAGTAGGTCTTGATTCTCAACCTCGAGATATAATCAATTTGCATGCCAAAATGTTTAAAAAACATGGTGTAACTACTGTTAGAAACTTTGATGCATTAAATGATGTAAATAATTTAATATATTCTGGTCAATGTATTAAAGATAATGGCTTAAAGCATGAAGTTACAATTACAATGATGGAATTGCCTATCGGTTGTGCTGGTGCTCATGATGTTGATTTTTATGAAAGAGTTTTAAGAAGTATTTTAGATGCAGGTATTCCATTTGATAGTTTGGCATTTAAAGATGCTTCAGGTACTTCTGCTCCTAGAAAAGTTTATGAAACAATTAAACGTACAAGAGAAATTTTAGGACCTGATGCTCATATCAGATTCCATTCACATGAAACTGCAGGTACTGGTCTTGCAGCTTATTTAGCTGCTTTAGATGGTGGTGCTGATGGTATTGACTTATCAATGAAACCTGTATCTGGTGGTACTGCTCAACCTGATATTGTTTCAATGTGGCACGCTTTGAAAGGTACAGATTATGATTTAGGTTTAGACATTGAAAAAATTCTTGAAACAGAAGAAATTTTCAAAGAATGTATGAAAGATTACTTCTTACCTCCAGAAGCATTATCAGTAAATCCTATGATTATTCAATCACCATTACCTGGAGGTGCTTTAACAGCTAACACTCAAATGTTAAGAGATAACAATCTAATGGATAAATATCCTGAAGTTGTAGCTGCAATGAAAGAAGTTGTTGAAAAAGGAGGTTTTGGTACATCAGTTACTCCTGTTTCTCAATTCTACTTCCAACAAGCATTTAATAATGTAATGTTTGGTCCTTGGAAAAAAATTGCAGAAGGTTACGGAAAAATGGTTCTTGGATATTTCGGAAAAACTCCTTGTGAACCTGATGCAGAAGTTATTAAAATTGCATCTGAACAACTTAATTTACAACCAACTACTGAAAAAGTTGTAGATATAAATGATAAAGATCCTAATAAAGGTATTCCTGCAGCTAAAAAACGTTTAGAAGATGCTGGATTACCTGTTAATGATGAAAATATCTTTATCTCAGCTGCATGTAAAGAAAAAGGTATTTTATTCTTAGAGGGTAAAGGTACAATTGGTGTAAGAAAATGTGAACCGGGTGATAAAGAACCTAAAATTGATGAAGCAAATAATGCTTACACTGTAACTGTTAATGGTAAGAAATATGCTGTTGCTTTAGAAGGTAGAAAAGCAACTGTTAATGGTAAACTTTACGACTTTGATGTCAAAGCTGGTATTGAAGCAAAAGCATCAACAGGTGATTCAACTCCTGTTAAGGCAGCATTACCTGGAACTGTTTTGAAAGTTTTAGTTTCAGCTGGTGACAGTATTGCTGAAGGAGATGTAATTGCTGTTGTAGAAGCCATGAAAATGGAAACAGAAATTAAATCTCCAATGTCAGGTACTGTAAAAGAAGTTGAAATTGAAGTCGGTGATAAAGTAAAAACCGGAGATGTACTTGTTACAATAGGCTAAGATTTATTAAAAATAATCTAATTAGTAAAAGAAGGGTAAAACAATGAATATAGTAGACAGTTTATATAAATTATGGCAATCTACAGGTATTGCAAATTTCATTCAACCTGTTGATCCTAATATTACAAACGGTTTTGAACAATTCCTTCATCAATTCGGTTCTCCGATTATGATATTGGTATGTTTGTTCCTTTTGTGGTTAGGTATTAAAAAACAATTTGAACCATTACTTTTAGTTCCGATTGCTTTTGGTGGTTTGTTATCAAATATTCCTGTTGCAGATATTGCAGGGCCTCATGGTTTTTTAGGAATAATTTATGAATTTGGTATCCACCAAGGTCTTTTCCCATTGATTATATTTATGGGCGTTGGAGCTATGACTGATTTCGGCCCGTTAATAGCGAATCCCAAAATGGCTCTTTTAGGCGGTGCTGCTCAATTTGGAATTTTTGGTGCATTACTTTTAGCTTTATGTGTATTTGGATTTACTTTGCCACAGGCAGGTGCAATTGGTATTATTGGTGGTGCAGATGGCCCTACTTCAATTTATGTTACAACTAAATTAGCTCCTGAATTATTAGGTGCAATTGCTGTTGCAGCATATTCATATATGGCATTAGTTCCTGTAATTCAGCCACCAATTATGAAATTGTTAACGACTGAAGAAGAACGCAAAATTGAAATGACTCAATTAAGAGAAGTATCAAAACGTGAAAAAATTGTATTCCCACTTGTTGTTCTTGGGTTATGTATAATTTTCTTACCGGATGCTTGCCCTTTAATTGGTGCATTGACATTTGGTAACTTATGTAAAGAATGTGGTGTTGTTGAAAGATTATCTGATACTATGCAAAATGCTTTAATCAACATAGTTACTATCTTTTTAGGTTTATCAGTTGGTTCTAAATTGTCTGCTGATCAATTCTTAACATTACAGACTTTATTTATTTTGATTTTAGGAATTCTTGCTTTTTCATTTGCAACAGGTGCAGGTGTAATTTTTGCAAAAATTATGAATTTGTTCTCTAAAACTAAAATTAATCCTTTGATTGGTTCCGCTGGTGTATCAGCTGTTCCTATGGCTGCTCGTGTATCCAATAAGGTTGGTCTAGAAGCTAATCCTCAGAATTACCTTTTAATGCACGCTATGGGGCCTAATGTCGCAGGTGTAATTGGCTCTGCAGTTGCAGCTGGTATATTATTAGCTCTATGCAATTAATCTATATTAACTAAAATAAAAAGTCCGATTTAATTAATCGGACTTTTTTTAGATTTCTATATTTATATTTTTACCTATTTTTTCTATTGTTTCTTCTATTTTAATTTTTCTTTCTGGTAGTGGAATGTTTTTTAATTGTGCAGAAAGTTCACTTAATTTTTGATTTTTATTTTTTATTAAATTTCCTGCATATAGCATATGAAGGTCAAACATAAGTGGTATTTGTAATATTTCTTTAATGTCTTGTTTTTTTATGTCAAAGTCTACAACATCAATAATTGTTTTAATTAATTTTTCTGGTTCTTTTTTACTTTGATCTGTTAATGTTCCGGTAATGCATTCTATTACATTTCTTGTCGGTAAATTTATAGTACTTTGTATGTTTTTTACTTTCATATATTCTCCTGTTCCCTCTTTAAGTAATATGAAAAAAAATTTTTGCTATTATTTTAAAATATGTTTATAATTAAATTTGAAAGGGGATTATATATTTATGTTTAAAGTTGCGTTATTAGGTTCAAAATCTGATTATTTGATAGAAGCAATTAGTAATTTTTTTAAAGATAAAGATGTTGATATTGTTTGTTTATCAAATGATGAGCATTCTGATTTTTTGCAAAAAGCTAAAAGTTTAGATTTGCGGTATAAATATTTATCTAATGAGAAAAATTTTGAATATTTTTCTTCTCACAATTTTGATATTGTTGCTGTTTGTGGTTATGATGAAATTCTAAAAGAAGATGTTTTAAAAACTGGAAAATTTATAAATATTCATGAGTCATTATTGCCTGCTTTTAAGGGAGATGATGCTTTATATAGAAGTTTTTCTGCAGGAGTTAAAGTTTCAGGTGTTACTGTACATTATCTAAATGATGAAAATTTTTACGGAAAAATAATTGCACAATATCCAGTTTTAATTGGTAATTTAACTCATTTTGATGAGTATAAAGAGGAGATGTATTCTGTAGAAAAAATGCTATACCCAATTGTAATCGATAAATTATTAAAAGATGAAGTTTTTGATTTTTCTGATCTAATTAATTCAAATAAATGTACTAATTCTTGTAATAGTTGTGGAGGATGTCATTAATAAAAAGTATAGCTTGAATTGAATTCTTGTTATATAATAAAGAAAAGAGAAGAGGTAAGACATGTCTATAGATGATGCATTGGTTATGATATTAGCTGGCGGTGAAGGAAAAAGATTATATCCTTTAACTAAAGATAGAGCAAAACCGGCAGTTCCTTTTGGGGGAAGATATAGAATTATTGATTTCGTTTTAAATAATTTTATAAATTCAGGTTTTTTCAAGATTAAGGTTTTAACTCAATACAAATCAGATTCTTTAAATAAACATATTACTCGAGGTTGGGCTTTATCTCCTTTTTTAAATCAATATGTTGATTTAGCTCCGGCTCAAATGAGAACAGGTTCTGATTGGTATCGTGGTACAGCTGATGCTATTTATCAAAACGTTTTTCATATAACTGATGAAGACCCTGATTATGTTTGTATCTTTGGTGGTGATCACATTTATAAAATGGACGTATCTCAAATGCTTGATTATCATAAAGAAAAAGGTGCAGATTTATCAATATCTGCAATTCCTATTCCAATATCAGAAGCTCATGAATTTGGAATTATTGAGGTTGATGATGATTGGAGATTAATTAATTTTGTAGAAAAACCAAAAGACAAGCCAAAATCTATCCCTGGAAATCCTGATATGTGTCTTGCTTCTATGGGGAATTATATTTTTAATAAGAATATTCTTTTGGAAGCTTTAAATAGAGATGAAGAAATTAAAGAATCCAGTCATGATTTTGGTAAAAATGTTATTCCAATGCTTTTAAGAGATGGTAAAAAGATTTATATTTATAATTTTAATGACAATTCATTCCCTGGAATGACTGATACTGAACGTGGTTATTGGAGAGATGTCGGTAGTATTGATGCCTATTGGCAAGCTAATATGGATTTGTTAGCATATGATCCTGAATTGAACTTGTATTCTCAAGATTGGCCTTTAAGAACGTTTAATTATAATTATCCTCCTGCTAAATTTATTTGGGAGGAAGGTGAACGTGTTGGTATGGCTACAAACTCAATGGTATCTGAAGGTTGCGTTGTCTCTGGTGGCGGACTTTCAAGATGTGTATTATCACCTAAAGTTAAAGTAAACAGCTATTCTCAGATATCAGAAAGTATTTTAATGGAAAATGTCGAAATAGGTAGACATTCTAAAATTAAAAAAGCGATTATTGATAAAAATGTAATTGTTCCGCCTAATACTAGAATTGGCTTTAATCATGAAGAAGATATTAAACGAGGATTTCATGTTTCACCAAATGGTGTAACTGTTGTACCTAAAGGCGCAATTTTATAAATTTAGTCTTTACATGTTTATTTATCTGTAATATACTAATTTCGCAAAAATAAAGATTGTAAATATTTATTAATTTACTCCTATTATTAAAGCAATTTTAAACCTTTACAGTCTTTATTTTTATGGGAATTAGTGTATGGCAGCTGTAAAGTTAAATGTATTTAAAACAATGTATAATAATTTGCCTTCTATGCAAGTCAGCAAAGATAAGGTAATAGATAAAGTTGCTTATATTGGGAAAAAATGGTCTTCCCCTCACCAAAGAGCAATATTGGGTGTTACTGCGATTGCAATTCAGCCATATATTGATTGGAAAAATAAAAATGTAGATGAAAAAACAAGAAAAGTTGCTGTGGCTAGAACTTGTGCAAAAATTATTGCTGGTACTCTTACAGGAGTTGCTTTAAGAGCTGCTTTTATTAAAGGTATTGCTGCTATGTCTAAGACTGCAGCTGAAATTCCAGCTAATGCCGGTAATTTTTCTAAAAAGTTTAAGCAATGTCTAACGCCTAAAAATTTAGATCCTAATAATAAAGATGCATTGGCTCAATATCGTAATGCTATGGGAACAATTTTATCTCTTGTTGCTATGGTATTTACAAATTTCCTAATTGATGCACCTCTGACTAAATTCTTGACTAATA
>CAUDIU010000086.1 GCA_958449715.1 uncultured Clostridium sp.
AAAAGCAAACCCATTTATATCTAGAGTTCACTTTTTTATTACCATATCTTAATAAAAGTTAAAAAAAAGGTTTTATTTTATTACTAAAAAGCAAAAATAATCTTGACCTGATTTAATAAAATATATATATTTTTTTTAAATTAAAAAGGTGATTAAATGAAAAAGATTAATTCAAAGAAACATATTATTGGTGCAATAACTTTTATGAGTATTGCATTAACAATATCTGCATCTTATAATCCTGCAATTGCTGATCCCTTTGCTGGAGCAACAATTACTCCTGGACAAATTGGCGCTGAAGCTGGTATGAACCAAATGCACGACAGCAATTATTTAAAAGAAAAATACCAAGATAATTATAGAAATGAAGATTATCAATACTATCAAGAAAGAAAAAAACTTGAAAAAGACCCCAATGCAGGAAATCAAGTAATACAAAATTACAATGGCGGCTCTATACAACAAGCAACAGTTGAAGAAATGAATACTAAAGGAGTATTTGTTAATTCTGTAGAAGTTGCGCCATCAGAAATATTAACAAAAGAAGAAATTAACAAACTTGTACAACCAATTGTTGGAAAAAATGTATTTATTGAAGATATTCAAAAGGTAATAGACAGTATTAACAATTTATACGCAGAAAAAGGCTTCGTAACAGCAAGAGCTTTTTTACCAGAACAAACTGTTGAAAATGGAAATATTTATATTGCTTTAACAGAAAGTAAAATCGGAAATATTACAGTACAACAAAATAAATGGACTAAAGACGGTTATATTACAAGCAGATTACCTCAAAAAGAGGGCGAACTATTTGATATTGTAGAACTAGAAAAAGACGTTCTAGATTTTAACAGATATAATGATGGAGTAAAATTATCAGCAAACTTAAAAGCTGGTGAAAAACCTGGGACAACAGATATTGAATTAGTTGCTGATGAAACATTTCCATTCCACGTAATGGGTATTTTTGATAATGCTGGTCGTTATAATACAGGTAGCCTTAGAGGCGGTGCAATGATTTATGCAGATAGTTTATTCGGACACCGCGATAGAGTTGCATTAGGTTCATATTTTTCAAAAGGCGCACAGAGCCCATTCTTTGATTATAACTTCCCAGTAAATAGGAAAGATGGTAGAGTCGGTTTTATGTATTCTTCAACATTTGCAAATGTAAAATACGGACCGATGGCAGATTTATTTGATTTAAGAAGTACAGGTTCTCAATATTCTGTTTACTATTCTCAACCAATAATTAGAAAACCTGGATTTGAATTAAAAACATATGCAGCTGCAAATTATAAAAGATCTAGAACAGATATTTCTTTAAGAGATTTTGACAATGTTGGAACACACAGTATTGACAATATAACATCATTAGAAGTTGCATTACAAGCAAGAAAAGATACAAAATATGGTATATGGTATTTGAACCAAGATGCATACTATGCAATACCAATATTTTCAAGTGATAGAGATAACAACTACTTTAAATATAGTGGAAGTTTAGTAAGATTACATGACTTCTCTCATGGTATTATCGGACAATTAAGAAGTAATTATCAATTCATACCAGGCGATAAAAAAATCCCTTACTTAGATCAAATGCAAACAGGTGGTTTGGCAACAGTAAGAGGTTATAACGAAGGTTTAATGATTGGTAAAAACGGATACTTTATTAGTGGAGAATTAATGTTCCCAATTTTACCAAGAGAAATTACAAGCCCAAGAAGTGGTGAAAAAATTCCATTTATCGGAAAATATGTTAAAGGTGCAATTTTTGCAGACACAGCAGGTATTTTCCCAGCAGCTAGTGAAGACGTATATGGCGGAAGTTATTTCGCAGCATCAGTAGGTATGGGCTTAAGAGTTCAATTACCGGGCGATTTAAGTGCTAGATTATATTGGGGCTATCCTCTAATCAGAAACTACTGGGAAGATGCTAGTAAAATGGGACGTTTCCACTTTGAATTAACATTAGCTCCTAATATTGATGCACTACTAGCATCTAGAAGTACTGCAGCTGTACCAAAAACTCAATTCCAAAAGAATGTTGAAGCTGAATACATTAATAATTATGATGACGTAAGACATTATGACTACTTCAGAGATGGTGGCGGCGGATCATTATAATAAAAAGATTGAATAATAAAAATTATGCGGTAACATAAAGTTGCCGCATTTTTATTTATATAAATTATAATAAATGAGGGGATTGGAGAAAAAGATGACTAAAGCAATATTTATCACAGCAACAGGAACAGACGTTGGAAAAACATATATTTCAGCATTAATTGTGAAAAAGTTAAGAGAACTTGGTTATAATTGCGGATATTTTAAACCTGCCCTAAGCGGTGCAGAAATTATTAATGGAGAACTAATTCCTGGAGACTGTAAATTCGTAATAGATACAGCTGGGATTGATGCAAGACCACTTGATTGCGTTTCATTTGTATACAAAACTGCAGTATCACCACATCTTGCATCTCAGATAGAAAATACCCCCATAAAATTAGAAAAAATAAAAAATGATTTTGATAGAATAAAAAAACAATATGATTACATCGTGGTAGAAGGTGCCGGAGGAATAGTATGTCCTTTCAACCTAGGAAAGGAAAAACTGATGTTACCTGATGTTATAAAAGCATTAGGACTTGATATATTAGTTGTTGCATCTGGTGAGTTAGGTACAATAAATTCAACTGTATTAACAACAGAATACGCAAAAAATCAAGGCATTAATGTTAAAGGAATCATAATTAATAACTATAACGAAAATGACTTTATGCAAAAAGACAACAAAATACAAGTCGAAAACTTAACAGGTATAAAAGTAGTAGCAACAGTACAAAAAAATGAAAAAGATATAGCAGATTTATCAATGTTATTTAAAGAGGTATAAAAATGGAAAACTGGGTAGAAAAAGATTTAAAATATATATGGCATCCTTGCTCTCAAATGAAAGACTATGAAGAATTACAACCAATAGTCATAAAAAAAGGAGAAGGAGTATATCTATATGACACAAATGGTAAAAAATATATTGATGTAATCAGCTCTTGGTGGTGCAATCTTTTAGGACACTGTAACCCTAAGATTAATGAAGCAATAAAAAAACAAGTAGATGAATTAGAACATGTTATATTTGCGAATTTCACACATACACAAGCGATAAGACTATGCGAAAGATTATCTAAAATTCTACCTAAAGGATTATGCAAATTTAATTTTACCGATAACGGCTCCTCTGCTATTGAAGCAGCTATGAAAGTTAGTTTTCAATACCATGAACAAACAGGCAATCCACAAAAAACAAAATTTATGGCTCTTACAGAAGCCTACCATGGAGAAACGATAGGTGCTCTATCAGTAGGGGACTGCGATCTATATACAAAGCTTTATAAACCAATATTAATGGACATCGTAAGAGTTGAAGGGCCTGATTGCTACAGATGCCCTTACGGTCAAAATAGAGAAAATTGTAATTGCGAATGCTTCAAAAAAGCAGAAGAAACTTTTGCAAAATATGGAAACGAAACTGCTGCAATGCTTGTTGAACCGTTATTACAAGGTTCAGCTGGTATGAAAGTTTATCCACCTTTATATCTAAAAAAATTAAGAGAACTATGCGATAAATACAATGTACACCTAATTGCAGATGAAATTGCAACAGGTTACGGTAGAACTGGAAAAATGTTTGCATTTGAGCACGCTGGAGTTTCTCCTGATATTATGTGCTTATCAAAAGGTCTTACTGGCGGATATATGCCAATGGCATTATTTGTAACTACTCAAAAAATTTATGATGCATTCTATGATGATTACAATACAGGCAAAGCATTTATGCACAGCCATACATATAGCGGAAACCCTCTTGCTTGCTCTGCGGCAAATGCTGTACTCGATTTGATGGAAGACGGCACGATTTTAAAAAATGCACAAGAAAACGCAATCTACTTCAACAATATGATTAAAGAAAAATTTCTCTCTCACAAAAATGTAGGAGAAGTTCGCCACATAGGACTTATTAACGCAATAGAACTTGTTGAAGACAAAAAAAGTAAAAAGCCTTTTGATGGCAGATTCAGAACCGGTTACCAAATCTACAAAAAGGCTTTGATGGAGGGAGTTATTTTAAGACCTCTAGGAGATGTCATTTATTTTAATCCACCTTTAATTATGTCAAGAAAAGATATGGACTTAGTAACAGATATTGCACGCAAATGTCTAGACGAAATTTTGCCCACAGCAAAATAAAGCGTTAAACAAATAACGTACAAAATACACTTTTTAATAAAGACACCTTCTCACTCTTAAGTTTTTTTGACGAAAAAAGGAACTTAAACTAACATATTCCGTCTTTTAGATTAAAGGATTCATTATCCTTCTGTAGTTAATTCTTCCCAAATACTTGGAACTACGATTAACGCAGTATAAACAATGAAACCGAATAGAATTAAGTTAATAGCTTCCATGATAACACTCCTATCTGTTAGCTTAGATGATTTAAAACGACATAATCATCTTACTAATTCTATTCCCATGATGTCAAAAAAATTAACATTTTTTAATAAACATTTTTATTATAATATGAAAGAGGATTATATGAAAAAGAAAATAGGACAACTATTTAACAATCTTTGCTGCTCGCAATGCAAAAATAGTTTTGACGAAAATTCAATAACCATAAAAAGAGAAGAAGAAGGCTTAACAGTAATAGGTCTAGAATGCCAACACTGCGGGAAAAATTTCGGTGTTGCATTTTTAGGCTTCACAGATTTTGATATAAATACTTATGAACCATTGGAAGTCCAAGAAGGACCTGACCCAATTAATTACGATGATGTAATTGATGCCCATAGATTCATTCAAAATCTTGATGCTGACTGGCAAAAACATTTACCTAAATCTAACTAATTAAATAATACACCGGCAATTGCTGCTGACATATAACAAGTTAATGTTCCACAAATCAATGCTCGAACACCAAGTCTTGCAAGATTTTTACGTTGGTTAGGAGCAAGTTCCCCAATACCTCCTAATTGAATAGCAATAGATCCAAAGTTACCAAAACTACATAATGCAAAACTTGCAATTAAAAAAGCTTTATCAGAAAGAGCAGTTGGCAAATGTGTCATATCAAAATATGCAACCATTTCATTTAAAACTAATTTTGTACCCATCAAACTACCAACAGTTGTAGCCTCTTTCAAAGGTACCCCCATAAAATATGCAAATACCGCAAAGATTTTACCCACAATCATTTTCAATGAAAGATGATTTAAATCAAAAGAAGCAAAATTTATATGCAAATATTTAACAATTAATACACCTAAATGACCCAATGCCCAATCAATCATTGCTACTAATGCAACTAAAGCCAAAATCATTGCAACAACATTTATAGCAACTTTCATACCTTCAGAAGCTCCAGCTGAAATTGCATCAAATACATTTATATAAGGTTTTCTTCTTTTGCTGTAAGTAATTTTTATATCTTCACTAGTTTCTGGTGTTCCTGTCTCAGGATATACAATTTTTGTAATAACAAGAGCACCAGGAGCTGCCATAATTGATGCAGCCAAAAGATATTGAGCAGGAATTCCCATACCAATATAAATAGGCATTGTAGCCCCGGAAATACAAGCCATACTACCAGCCATTGATGCTAATAACTCAGATCTTGTTAATTTTGCAAGATAAGGTCTAATCATAATTTGAGCAGCGATTTGTCCAACAAAAGCACTTGCCACATTTGACAAAGCCTCAGCTCCACTTACACCCATTAATTTATTCATAGCTTTACCAAAAAGAGGAACTACACGTTGCATAATTCCATAGTAATAAAGCATATTTACTAAAATCATCATAAATATTAAAGATGCAATCAACTGTAATGCAAATACTTGAGCACCTTCTCCAAATACAGCAGTAATTTTATGTTCTGTCATTAAAGGTCCGAATACAAATGATCCGCCCTCTTTTGCAAACTCTAGAATTTTTTGAATGAATAATCCTAAATTATAAAATAATGCTCGACCGATTGGAACTTTAAAAATAAATAAAGCCAATACAACTTGTAATAAAAAGCCCATACCAACCGTTTTATAATTAATAGCCTTTCTATTATTAGACATTAAATAGGCTATCCCAAAAATTAAAATTATTCCCAATAATCCAAAAAATCTATCCATTTAATCACCTTTTTAAAACTATTGATATAATCATACTTTAAACCTAAAAAAAAAACCTTAATTATTAAAAAAAAGTTTACTTAATATTTCTTAATAAATCACCCGATTGGTGTTGAAAAAAAACTTGTCAGCATTTTACTATAATAGCAGATTAGATTTTCTGCTAAATTTTAAGAATAAGT
>CAUDIU010000087.1 GCA_958449715.1 uncultured Clostridium sp.
AGCTCCTGTACAAGCTCAAACAGTAGCTCCTGCACCTCAACCTCAAGCAATTGAACCAGCAGTAGCTCAACAAGTTGTTCCTCAACAAGTAATACAACAACAAAACTATAATGCTCCTGCTCCAGTTGTAACACAACCAACAGAAGCACCTAAAACAGCTGAAGTTGCAGAACAAAAACCTGCAGAAGCTCCTAAAGTTGAAATTGAACAACCTGTTCCAATGACACCTCAAGTTGATTTAAACTCATTCATTGCAAAATTAACAAACCCAGATTTTGAAGTTCAAGCAAACGCAATGGAAGAAATCGCAAACATGGTAAAAGATGAACCTCAAAAAGCTACTGAATTATTAGATGAAAAAATTGTAAATGCATTAAATACAATTGTAAATAATGATTCTAGCAAATTAGCAGGCCCTACAGCTGAACAAATAGCAGCAAGACAAAAATTAATGAAAGGTGAACAACTTTCAGATGCTGATAAAAAATTAGCAACAACAATCACTCCAATGGAACAATCTGAAAGAAATAAAAGCTATGCAATGTTCACATCTTCAATAATGCAAAAATTATATGGTGATGAAGTAGCTAAATTAACAGGCTCTACAGTTCCTTTAACAGAATTACCAGGAGCAGTTACAATTGTTGAACAATTAAAGAACAACCCTAACCCAATGGTTAGAACTTCAGCAATCGAAGCATTAAGCTATATTCAACAACCAGCATATAAACAAGACCTGACAACTTTATTCTCAATCGCTAAAAACGACCAAGATAAAAATGTTCAGGAAGCAGCAACAGCAGCACTAGCTAAATTAGAACAATTACCAGCTGCTGAGCAAACACAAACAGCTGCAAAGCCTCAACCGGAATTAAAACCTCAAGAAGCTCCGGCTCAAGCAGCTTAATCAAATAATTTCTTTCTTCTATATATAAAAAATCTCTTGATTTAATTAAATCAAGAGATTTTTATTATGTTTAAAATTAACTTGACCTTACACAGCCTCTTTATCTTTATATGAAGCTGGAACAGGTGCAGTATTTATATAATCCGCATGCTCAGAAATTTGTTTGCACCATTCATATATAATTTCTTCTTCACTTAATTTATAAGAAATTGGTTTACCAACATGCAAATGAACTTCTCTTCTTGTGAATGGTTTTAATTTTGGATAACCTGTAAATCCTCCAATTGCAACAGGAACAATATCAGCTTTTGCATTTTTTGCAATTACTACAAAACCTTTCTTTAAATCTCCTAATTCTGAGCCATAAGGTCTTATACCACCTTGAGGGAATACTCCTAATGACCAACTTGTAGAAAGGATATCTTTTACAGTCTTAAAAGTCGCAATTTCAGGTTTTGTTCTATCAACAGCAAAAGCTCCTAAGCGTTTAACTAACCATTCAAACTTATCGCCTTTTTGGAATAATTCTTTTTTTGCCATATAAGCAATTGGTCTGTTACAAGCCATTGTAACCATTGGTGGATCAAAATGAGAAACGTGGTTTGCTGTATATATAAATTTTCCACTTTTAGCTTTTGTTGGAAGATTTTCTCTCCCTGTAATTTTATAGTTATAAAATATTTTCATAAAAGGAATAACTACAACATATAGAAAACTATAATAAAATAAAGTTCTAAATATATTATATTCCTTAGGATATCTTCTATTATAATTTCTTTCTTTCATCGCTATTCTTTACTCCTAAATTAACATTATCATCATGTGGAATATATTTAAACCCCGTTAATTCCTGAATTGCATCTATCCATTTTTGAACAACAACATCAGGATTATCATCATATGGAATAGGTTTTCCGATTTTTACTATTACTTTACCTGTAAATGGAATGTGTTTTGCTTCTTGAGTCCCAACAATACCAACTGGCAAAACAGCGCACTTCGTAATTTTAGCGAGACCTGCAAAACCTTTAGTTACGCCAGTGATAGTTCCAGGAACTCCTCTAGTACCTTGAGGAAAAATCCCAAATACCCACTTACTCTTTTTTATTTCCATAACTGTTTTAATAGTAGAAGGGCCTAGGCTTTCTCTATTAACTGCAAAAGTACCTAACCAATCTATCCACCATCTTATAAAAGGAATATCAAATAATTCCTTTTTAGCCATAAAAGAAACTCTTCTAGGAAGAATTCCTGCAACCATCGGGGGGTCAAGAGTTGATAAATGATTTGGACAAACAATATATTCATTATCCTTAGGCACATTTTCAAGTCCATAAACCTCAAGTCTATAAACTAATTTCAAACGAATCATGTAAAAGATTCTACAAATTATAAACTGAAATATAGTTCGCCAAACATTATATTCTTTTGCTGTTCGTTTTGTATAATTTTTATCTTTATCCCAAAACATTATCTTATATCCTCTACTAAATGACAGACATTTTCTACAATTATACATTTAATAAAATTATAAGACAAGTACTAAAAAAGCTTCATTAATATTAATGAAGCTTTTATTTATTTAATAATTCATTTCCCAATTATCATTTAAAATTTTTCCAAAACAGCCATAACCAGTTTTTCCTTGCAAACAGTTTCTTGCAAATAACTGTTCCCTTGTATCTTCACTTAAAGGTGGTGTTACTGGATTTTGATATTCTATTTCATCTAAAGTTCCATCGGCATACAATCCAATATTAAAAAAATCTCTACCTTGGATATTTGGACCTTGCTTGCCATTAATATCTATTAATAAATTCATAACAGACTGATAACTAGCACCGCCTTTTCCGGAATAATAATATGCAGGTCTTATTGCAGCTCCGCTTGCTAAAACATAAGCATTGTAGTTAGCAGTAAAACCAGATACAGTAGTACCATTAATAGACCTATAAGAATCTGCGAAACAAGGAGTTATACTTCCACTACAAGTTTGCACAACTTTAAAACTATCAGTAATAAATGAATTTGCCTTAGCTTGAGAATTTATACCTGCCTCAATTAAATTCAAAGCATTTTTTTCTGTTATATAATTTAGAGCTGCTTGCTGTATTTCATTATAAACTTTATGTAACTGGGTTACATAACTTTTCTTTTGATAATTTTGCATTAAAGTTGGGACTGTCATAGCTGAGACTACCCCAATTATACCCAATGTAACCAAAACTTCTGCTAACGTAAAAGCTCTTTTCATATCCAAACTTTCCCTCAATAGTTGTGACTCCATATATCATAATTATAACATATTTTATAACATTTACAACCTTAAAAAACGATTTAGTTAATAACTTTAAATACTAACATATAAAACTATAATATTAAGTTTAGATTATGACTTATACATATATAATCTAATAAATTTAATTGCACAATACAAGTTTTTTGTATATTATTTATTATAATAGTTATTTAAGGAGAGAGTATTTATGAAAACATCAAATATAGAATTAGAAAATGAATTATTCAAAAGTGTGTATGATAAAACTCCAGAATACATTAAAAATCTTGATTTAATGGATTTTTCAAATGAAGGAGAATTTACTTTTACGTTAAAAAAAGAACATCTTAAACCATATGACGAAAAAAATAATCCAGAAGGTTTGAATTTAGAAGAATGGTTTGCAAATTATGCAAAAGAAGCTAAAGTCTCAACTGCAGGTATTAGAGGTCCACAAAATATTTTATACCCACAAGATACAAGATTTCCTATCAATTTAGTTGGGATTGTACTTGCAACTCTTGCTAAAGCACTTGTTGCTAACGAAAAATACAAAGGAAAAGAAATTGTAAAAGTAGCAGGGCGAGAAGTAAGATATAATTCAGACTTATTTCTTGATGCAATAGCAAGAATTCAAGCTGCAAACGGGATAAGAACACTTGTACCCAAAGATAGAAAAACAATTCCTATTTGGCTTGCTTCTTTTTTAGCATTCAAACTTGATTTACTTGGTGGAGAATATATTACATCAAGCCATGGTATTTCTGTAAAAAACGCTACAAAAGACTTAAATTGCCAAGGAAGCCAATATTTACCAGAAGAATCAATGGAATTTGTTAATAAAATTCAAGAAATTTTTGAAGAAACAAACAAAAAAGGAACTTATGAAATAAAAATTGCAGCAAAGAATAATCCATTGATTGATGAAAAAGTTCTTGCAAATATTGATGACGGTGTTGATTTATATGTAGAATACTTAAAATCAGGCGTTGCACAAAAAATCAACTTAGATTTAATCAAAAAAATTAAAGATAAAATTGTTATTGAAAACGTTGGCGGTTCTGCATACAGAACCTTAAGCAGAGTATTGAAAAAGCTTGAAATTTCTGACAAATTCACTTGGTTTAATACAGAAGAAGATCCATTTTTCCACTCAATTGGGAAATATGACCATACTCCAAAAGGAGAAAAAGCATTTTATGACTATTCTGTAGACGCAACAGTAACTTCTAAAAGACAAAATGGAGAAAAATTCTTCCCTGTAATTGAGACATTACACTATGAAGAAAAACTAACAAAAATGCCAGTGGGAACAGCTGTATTAATTACAGATCCAGACCATGACAGACTTACAATTGCACAAACAGAATATGCATGCACAATTCCAGAACTAGAAAAAGCAGGAATTGACTATATTCAATTAAATGAAGATATAATTCTTACAATCTTTACAGCAAACCAAGCATTTTTAATGCTAATGGATTTTTGGGCTAAACAATTAAAAGCTCAAGGTTTATGGAATAATCATCCAAGATTTATGATTAAAACTACAGCTTCTGCTATTTCTTGGGATGAATGGGCTAAAAATCAAGGAGTTAAAGTTGTAAATGTTCCTGTTGGCTTCAAAGAAATTGCCAATATTATGAAAAAAGTTGAATTAAAATTAAAAAATACCCCTGACAAAGAAGTAATTATTGATGATGTATTAGGAAATTCAATTAATTTAGGGGTAAATCCTAGATTATTATTTGGCGGAGAAGAATCTGGCGGAATGATTATGGGAACAGAAGAACTTATTAAATCAAAAGCTGGAAGATTTGCTATCGCAATGAGAGAAAAAAGTGCGACAGAAGCTATTATTGTTGCATCTGCACTTATCTCAAAACTTCAAAAAGAACAAGTATCATTATCTGAATACTTAACAGAAATTTTTGAAGAGAACAATATTATAGGACGATTCGATACAAGAGTAGATATTGCATACTACAATGAATCTGAACCAGATATTAATAAATTAAAAGCAGACAAAATTGCTGGAGAAGCAAAAAGAACCAAAAATGACTTATTCTACCTATCAATGGCAATAGCTGTAAAAGAAGGTAAAATGACTATTGATAATGTAAAAGAAGTATTAAATAATACACTAAAGAGTCTTCTTTTTGATAATTTAATATCAATAAAATTCGTAGGAGATGGAACATATCTAGAATTTACCGATAAGTATATTGAAATAAGACCATCAGGGACAGATGCAAAAACTAAAGCTTATGGTGGCGGTTCTAATAAAGCTGTTATTGAAACATACGCAAATATTTTAGGTAATTATTCTGGAGATCTTAATAACTTCCATAAAAAATATGTATCAGAAGATTTGTACAATAAAACAAAAGATATAGCAATGGAATATTATTTAAAATTTGTAGATAAAGACGCAAATAACGAACCATTTGATATACCGGAATACAAATTCTAAAAAAGTCCCCCCACCGTTTTAACTAATAACAGGTGGGGGGCTTTTTACTAAAAACCTACAGGATAATCTTTTGGAATTACAAAATTATTACATTCAATAAGAGCTGTACAATATATACCAAAAGCAAATCCTCCAGATGGGGCACCAACCTTACAATTATTTATAGCTGCTGCTCTATTATTCTTAATTTTTTCACAAAAGAAATCATTAGAATCAGGATAATCCTGAGAACCTGTAATAAAATACCTATTATCATCAACAATAAAATTAAAAGGAAATACATTCCGTCCCACAATTCTTTCTTTTGGACCTGACAATATATCAACTAAAAAAGTTCCTTTTCTTCTTGATGCGCCTATAGTTCCCCCAGGACGAAACATTATACCAACACCATTATTTAATATGTATTTATAGTAATAACCACTAGAAGAAGTTCCATCTATGCTTTTTACCGTTGTATCACAAGATGGATCATCATCTTGCTTCTTACATCGCTGAACTATTTTCAAATATGGAGCAAAATATTTTTCAAATATCTCTTTATCCCAATTATCTAAAACCCAATCATACGGATCTCCATTATCTATTGCAGACAATCTAACCATATTTTGCAGAATATTATAAGTTGTATATAACTTTTTT
>CAUDIU010000088.1 GCA_958449715.1 uncultured Clostridium sp.
TTTTCTTTCTTTTTCAAGTTCTTTTCTTGGAATAAGAGGATGGAGTAACATATCAGAATGCATTTCTAGAGCTAAATCAAAGTCTTTTGAAGGGATTGTGACGTAGTAATGAGTAAAATCTTTACTTGTTGCTGCATTTGTTATGGCCCCTTTAGTTTCTAAAATTTTATCGAATTCTCCTGGCGCATGATTTGTTGACCCCTTGAAGAATAAATGTTCTAAAAAGTGTGATACACCATTATTTTCGTCATTTTCATTAATAGATCCTGTTTTTATCCAGGTATCAATTGTGACAATTGGGTTTGTTTTTACTTCTTGAATTACAACAGTTTGTCCATTGTCTAGTTTATAGACATTGAAATCTGCCGCATTTACAATATTAGCGAATAATACGGTTATCAGTAAAAATATAATTTTTTTCATCTTATCCCCTTCTCTTCAAATACACATAAACTATATAAAAACATGATACAATAAATTTTTATATAGTAAACTGGTTTATTTTTTTATGATTTTTTTAAATAAAGGATAGCAAATCGCAAGAAATCCGATACCTAAAGCGATAAATACTGATTTTGGAGTTTTTCTTTTTTCTATACTTTCACTATTTTTCATTGATGTGTATATATCGTGATTAAGTCTGCTAAAATCATTAGATGCTTGAACGTGTGAGTATAGAACAGGTTTATTGTACCTGTCTGGTGGGGTGAGAATTCCGACATTTAGTGGCGGATTTTTCATATTATTATTTACACTTACACTATTTTCCATATTTCAATTAAAACAAAATAAGTTTTAAAATTGCTCTAAATATATATTTATATTAAGCAAAAAACTTGACAAAAAATAAAAATATGTTTAAAATGAGAATGATTATTACTTTTAAGGAGAACTATGAATTACTCAAGACAAAGAGAAGTTATATTGGATACTTTGAAGTCAAATGTTGTTCATCCGACGGCTGAATATCTTTATGCAATTTTAAAGGAAAAAGAACCCAATATAAGTCTTGCAACATTATATAGAAATTTGAATCAGTTAGCAGATAATGGAGTGATAAAAAAAATAGATGGGCTTGAAACTTCATCTCATTTTGATCATAATATTCATGAACATTATCATTTTATCTGTGATAATTGCAAGAGAGTGTTTGATGTGAGTTCAGATGTAGCTCCAGATATTGTAAAAAAAACAGAAGAAGAGACTGGATTTATAGTAAAAAGACATGATATTGTGTTCAATGGAATTTGTAAGGATTGCTTAGAAAAAATAAAAGAAAATAATTAGAATATAGTTTACAGTAAAAGAAAAAGGAGAAGTAAAATGGAAAAATATGTATGCACAGTATGCGGATATGTTTATGACCCAGAAGAAAATGATGGTGTTAAATTCGAAGATTTAGCAGATGATTATGTATGCCCTCTTTGTGGAGTTGGTAAAGATTTGTTCGAAAAACAATAATAGTATTATAATAAATTAAGAAAGGAATTTTTTATGGCTGATTTAAAAGGTACAAAAACTGAAAAAAACTTATGGGCAGCTTTTGCAGGAGAATCTCAAGCAAGAAATAAATATACTTATTATGCTTCTCAAGCTAAAAAAGAAGGTTTTGTTCAAATAGCAAAAATATTTGAAGAAACTGCTAACAATGAGAAGGAACATGCAAAAATATGGTTTAAAGCTTTGCATGGGGATAAAATTCCTGAAACAATAACTAATTTAGAAGATGCAGCAAATGGTGAAAATTATGAATGGACCGATATGTATGCAACTTTTGCAAAAGAAGCTAAAGAGGAAGGTTTTGATACTTTGGCTGCTTTGTTTGAAATGGTTGGCAGAATTGAAAAGGAACATGAAGAAAGATATAGAACTTTGCTTGATGCTGTAAAAAATAATACTGTTTTTGAAAAATCAGAAAAAGTAATATGGGAATGTTCAAATTGCGGACATGTACACGAAGGGGAAAAAGCTCCTCTATTATGTCCTGTATGCAAACATCCTCAGGCTTATTTTTATTTAAAAGCTAAAAATTATTAAAAATTCTACAAGTATAAAAAGTGAGGGTAAAATATTGTCACTTAAAGGTTCAAAAACTATAAAAAATTTACAGAAGGCTTTTGAAATTACTTCAAAACGTCGTATGGAATATGATATTTATGCTATAGTTGCTCAAAAACAAGGGTATGAAGATGTAAGTCATCTATTTGCCCGTTTTGCAGAGCATGAAAAAGAACATTCAAAATTATGGTATAAATGGTTAAAAGTTAATAAAGGTACTTTTCCTAGTCTAATCACTTGTGTAAAAAATGCATTAAGTCAAGAAAAAGACGAAATAGAAGGCTTGTATGAAGTTTTTGCCAAAGACGCAAAAGAAGAAGGTTTTGAACATATTGCAGGTCTTTTGGAAAATATTGCCAATATCGAAAAGATCCATTATGACAGATTGAAAAAAATGATTTGGAAATTGGAAGATAAGGCTGTGCCGAATAGTGATGGGACATATAATTGGACGTGCAGTACTTGTGGTGCTGTATTTGTCCAAAAAGATGAACCTGAATATTGCCCTTTATGTTTAAAAGAAGAAGTATTTTTTTATAAAAAGCCGAACGAATAGTTAAGGAGAAATATACAAAATGAAATTCCAAGAAATTAAAAACAATATTTTTTATTGCGGTTTAAATGACTGTGATAGAAGAATTTTTGATGAATTAATCCCATTAGAACATGGTACAAGTTATAATTCATACCTAGTAAAAGGTTCTGAAAAAACTGCAATTATTGATACTATGTATCCACCAAAAACAAAAGAATATTTAAAAAGATTATCAGATAATCAAGTAGGAAAAGTGGATTATATTGTTGCAAACCACGGGGAACAAGATCACTCCGGTTCAATTCCTGCATTATTGGAAAAATATCCAAATGCAGTAGTGTTAACAAATCCAAAAGTAGCAGAAAATATAAAATCAATGTTGCATGTTCCTGCTGAAAAAATTCAAGTGATTGCAGATGGTGAAGAAGTATCTTTAGGAGATAAAACTCTTAAATTTATTTTTGCCCCAGGTGTTCACTGGCCTGATACAATGTTTACATACATAAAAGAAGATAATGTAATTTGTACTTGTGACTTTTTAGGCGCACATTATACATTCTCAGATGTATTTGCTCAAGAAAGCAAAGAATTAGAACATAGTGCAAAAAGATATTATGCAGAAATTATGATGCCATTTAGAATGATGTGTAAAAAATATACTCAAATGGTAAAAGATATGAATGTTGATATGATTTTGCCAAGCCATGGTCCAGTGTATAAAAGACCTGATTTTATTTTGGATTTATACACTGATTGGACAGCTGATGCTCCTAAAAATTTAGTTACATTACCTTATGTTTCAATGTATGAAAGTACAAAAGAAATGATTGATTACTTAAGTGATAAATTAGAAGCTAAAGGTATTAAGACATTCAAATTTGATATTGTAGATGACGATTTAGGAGATCTTGCAATGTCATTAGTTGACGCAGCAACAATTGTAATGGGAACATCAATGGTTTTAGCTGGTCCTCACCCAATGGCAGTTAACGTTGCATATCTTGCAGCAGTATTAAGACCTAAAGCTAAATTCGCATCACTTTTAGGATCTTATGGATGGGGTGGTAAATTATTTGACTTAATTGCTCAAATTTTAGCTCCTTTAAAACTTGATTTGGTTGAACCATTACAAGTAAAAGGTAAACCTACAGAAGAAGATTTCAAAAAATTAGATGCAATGGCTGAAAGTATTTATGAAAAACATAAATCAATCGGTTTAGTGTAATAATTAAATTATAAAAAGGGCGAACATTTTGTTCGCTCTTTTTTTTGTACAAATTTCTTAATAAAAAAGTCAATTATTAAACTCCATTTGTTTTAAAAAAAATATAGAAAGTGGAGGAAAATTTTATGATTAAAGCTATTAATTTTTTAGGTAAATCTGAAGCGCCTGGCTCAATTTCAAATGTTGCAGCTAAAAAAACTGAAGAGAAAGCAGCACCTGCAAACGTTGAGCCTGCAAAAGATTCATTTGTATCATCTGCAGATAAAAAAGAAGAAGCTCCAAAAGCTGATCCAAATGATAAATTTGAGAAAAAAGAAGATCCAAAACCAGCTGAAGCAAAGTAATTAATTTAAATATTTCAAATAAAAAAGAGCGGGGTTATACCCGCTCTTTTTTATGCTTTAACAAGTGATTTTGCAAATGATTCAGAACTTCTGGAATGAATTTCATCTTCAATTTTTGAAATAAATTCATCAACACTCATTGTGCCAACTTGTCCGATACCGCGAGCTCTTACTGCAACTGAGTTTGCTTCAATTTCCTTATCACCGATTACGCAAACATAAGGAATTTTCTTATCTTGTAAGCTTTCTCTGATTTTGTAATTCATACTTTCAGATCTGTCATCAAGATTTACTCTTATACCTTTATCACGCATTTTTTTGTATACTTTTTCAGCAAAGTCAATGTGTTTTTCGTTGCTGATTGGAACAATTGCAACTTGTGTAGGTGCAAGCCATGTTGGGAATGCGCCTGCATAGTGTTCGATTAAGATACCATGGAAACGTTCCATTGATCCGAAAATTACACGGTGCAACATTACAGGAGTTTTCATTGAACCGTCTTTGTCTTGATATTTAATATCAAATCTTTCCGGTAAGTTAAAGTCTAATTGAATTGTAGCACATTGCCAAGTTCTGCCGATTGCATCTTTGACTTTGAAGTCAATTTTTGGTCCGTAAAATGCACCATCGCCTTCATTGATGTCATATTTCATTCCACGTCTGTCCATTGCTTCTTTTAGACCAGCTTCTGCTCTGTTCCAGTTTTCAATTTCTCCAACGTAACTTTCTGGACGTGTTGATAATTCAACTTCAAATTTCATGTTGAAAATTTCCATTGTATCAGCTACAAAGTCAATAATTTCGTTGATTTCATCTACTAATTGTTCAGGTGTACAGAAAATGTGAGCATCATCTTGAGTAAAGCCTTGTACACGAGTAAGACCTGATAGAGCTCCAGATTTTTCTTTTCTGTAAACAGTTCCTAATTCTGCCATTCTTAGCGGTAATGAACGGTAAGAATATCTGTTTGCTTGGTAAATTAATATGTGGAATGGGCAATTCATTGGTTTTAAAATGAATTGTTCATCTGAATCTTCATCTTTTTGAATAAAGAACATATTTTCACGGTAGTGGTCAGCGTGACCAGAAATTTCCCATAATTTAGATTTTGCTATATGTGGCGTATTTACAATTACATATCCGCGTTTTCTATGTTCAGTTCTCCAGTAATTTTCGATTTCTTCTCTTACAACTGCTAAGTTTGGATGCCATAGAACAAGACCTCCGCCTAATTCATCTCTTGTTGAGAATAAATCAAGTTTTGCTCCGATTTTTCTATGGTCACGTTTTTCAGCTTCTTCAATAAAATGTAAGTAATCAGCTAAATCTTCTTTGCTCCAGAATGCTGTTGCATAAATTCTTTGAAGCATTTTATTTTTAGCATTACCTCTCCAGTAAGCACCTGCAACTTTTAATAATTTGAATGCATTAGCTTTAATATATGATGTATTTGGAAGGTGAGGTCCTGCACATAGGTCATTAAATAGAACATTACCATCTTTGTCTTTTGTTAAGTACAATGTTGGGTTGTCATTTCTGTGTTCTTCCAATAATTCTGCTTTGTAAATTTCACCTTCAGCTTTAAATTCTTCGATTTGTTTGTCAACATCAGGAATTACATATTTTTCGAATGAAAGATTTTGTTTTACAATATTTTTCATTTCTTCTTCGATTTTAACAAGATCTTCTTGGGTAAAAGCGTGACCATCTGTTAAATCGAAGTCATAATAAAAGCCGTTCTCTACAGCAGGTCCGATAGCTAACTTTGCAGACGGAAACAGCTTTTGAACAGCTTGAGCCATGATGTGTGATGTTGAGTGTCTTAAAACACTTAAAGTTGATTCGTTTTTTTCCATTTTTATCCTTTCCGGTCAACGATAACATTCGAAAGACCAATAACGGGGTGGATCCCCCTAACTAACTACAATCAACTTTATACTACTAATATATAAGAATTACAAGTTAAGAATTTTTATTACCAAAAAGTTTTACACAAGCTGCTGAAATTAATGCAGCTGCTCCACCTGTAATTAAAGCCCATTTAGTTTTGCCTGTTTGTGGTACAAACTTTTTCACAGAATCAAAAGAAAAGTCTTGTAA
>CAUDIU010000089.1 GCA_958449715.1 uncultured Clostridium sp.
TTATACTTGTAAATTTTAAATTTTGCAAGAGTATTTTTATTTTTTTTCAAAAAATAATTTAAAATATTACTATTTTTAATAAAAAATCCAAAAAACTATCTTAATATCTCCTTAACATTCTCGGTAATATAGGCAATTTTTTTTTTGCCTGACTTTTAATATGAATGTGTCATTGTTATAATAGGTGTGAAGTTTAAAACCAGACTATATTATGATAGAAAAAGTTAGTTTATCAAGTGTAAATAAAAAGAATACCCCTTTAGGGAATAATAGTGCAAAAAATAATACTAATCCATCATTTAAAGGCGGATTGGCAGATGGTGCTATTTGGCTTGTTCAACAATGTGAAAAACAGCCAATGGTAAATGTTTCTGTATTGGATTTATCTACTGCAATTGTGCCTAGAACTATTGTTGAAACAAAAGAATCAAATGGTTATGCCGGTTTTGAAGCTTTTAGACGTGAATCTTCAGGCTTGATTGTAAACTGTTTAATCCCAAGTTTTATTGTAATGGGGATGGCTAGTCTTTTGCAAAGACCTATTATGGGTAATGCTTTTAAGAAGGCTAATTTAGTTAATACTTGGGCTAATGAAGATGCTATTAATAAAATCCAACAATATTATAATGAAGCATCTGGTGTTGATAACAAAGAGAAAATTTATAATACTTTCAGAAATCAATTAGGTGATTTGGAAGGTGTTGACGGAAAAGAACATAAATTCTTTAAAGATATCTTAGGTATTAAAGAAGGTGCTGACGGAAAATTTGTCGGTCATATCGGGAATGAAAAAGTTCACAATGCAGTAAATAAATTTGTTGATCTTACATTAGCTGATAAATATGATTCAAAAGCTTTCAAAAAAGCTTATAAAGATATTGTTGGAGAAACTTTAATTGCTGAAAATATTAAATTTAAAGCAGATAAGGGCTTTTTCTCTAACAATTTAGAATCACTTTGTGAAGATACTGTAAAAATGCTTAGAGGTGTTGTAAAAGCAGATATTAAAGATGCTGATAACCTCTCTAAATACTTTAATAATGCAAAAAAACTTGTAAACTGGAAGAGTATCGGTGGTTTAGGTGTAATCATCCCTCTTGCTTTATCTATGCAATCTATTAACAGATGGATTACTTATAAACAATCAGGAAGAAAAGGTGCCCCTATTTACAAAGATTTTGCAAAAGATTCTGAACATAAAGAATTAAATCCAAAAGAAAAGAAAGAATTACTTGCTCAGAAATTTATTTCAATTGGTTCTATGATTGGAGTATGTGGACTTTCTATGTTTATGGATCGCCCAATCCTTAAAAATATATTCCAATTTAAAGGTATTTTCCCAACAATGGATCAAGCTAGAATAATTTCTACAGCTACTTTTGCAAGCAGAATGGGTGTTTCTGAAGATAAAAATGAATTAAGAGAAGCTACTGTTCGTGATATTGCAACATTTTCAAGTTTTTATTTCTTAGGTGATTATGTAGCTAAAGGTATAGCTACTTTCTTGGAACATAAAAACAAAGATAAAGGTGTTCATCTGATTAATGTTTTAAAAGATGCTCCAGATAAAGATGCTAATGTATTCAAAAAATTCTGGCATTGGGCAAAACATACATCTTTAAAATCTTCAGATGAATTAAAATCTATTGAAGATAAACGTTTGAGAACTATATGTCAATTAGGTAATATTGTGTTCTCATTGTTATCTTTAGGCGTATTTATCCCAATTTACACTAGGTCGAAAACAAATAAAAAACATGCAGAAGAACTTGCGAAATTAAATGCTCAAAAAGAAGCTAATTCTTCTACAAACGCAACCGCCTCCTCTGCGACAACGAATTCCACATCATCAGCGGATTCCACGTCGACAGATAAGGCAAAATCATCCTCTGATGATTTCTTAAATTCTCAAATGAGAGATAACACAGCGTTTAAAGCATTTTTTCATTCGTAAGGAGATATTAGATTATGAAAATTCAACAAATTAACCCTCAAATAAATAGACAAAATTTAGAAAACAAAAAAAATAATAATACAAATTTTACAGGTGCATTTGATGCAGTAACTCTAGGCTTAAGATTTTTAGATACAAACCAAGCTTGGGGGGCAAATGCTGTTGATTTAGGTTCAATGGTAATCCCAAGAACTACTGTAGATTTCGTAAATAGAGGTCCGGCAGCTGGTTTAGAAACAGGTAGAAGAGAAATCTCTGGTACTGTAAACCATTCTTTAGTTGGTGTTTATGGAACTGTTGCAGGTTTAGCTCTTGCTTCTGCTTTGAATTCTAAATATGGTATTAAAGCTCATAAATTGTTCGTAGATGATGAAACTCTTGATATATTAGGTAAAGCTTGGGATAAGCAAGTTAAAGCTGGTAATGCTGATCCTTTAAATAATTATTTAACAGAAGTATTTAAAGGTGCTGAAACAAGAGTTGGTGATGACTGGATTAAAATTCCTGATAATAATATTAAAAATGTTGTTGATAAATTTTCAGAAGTCTTAAATTCTAAAGATGCTCCTGTTACTATTTCAAAAGATTTAAAAGCTTATGCTCAATCTGTAATTACTCACGCTACAGGTTCAGAAAATTCTTTTAGATTGTCTCCTGAGCATAAAACAGCTTCAATTTCAAATTTACTAGACAATATTTATAATGTATCTAGAACATTCATAAATGAGAAAGTTGGTAATGCATTTAAAGAAAGTAAAGATATTGATGCTAATGCTTACTTAAAGTCATTGAAAAAAATGAACTTACATCGTTCAATGCTTGGTTTGGGTATTGCATCAGCAGTTGGTATGTCAATTCAGCCATTAAATATTTACTTAACTAAAAAGAAAACAGGTAGTGATGGTTTCGTTGGTGTAGAAGGACGTCAAAAAGATAATTCAGCAGGGTTTAAAGGTTTAAAAGTCGCTGCTGCAGGTATTTTTGGAGGTGGAATTCTTTCTACAATCGGTTTAGGTGATGGCGTTAAAGGATTGATGAAGAAAATTCAATTCAGAGGCTTAATTCCAACATTAGATCAATTCAAATTTATTTATGGTGTAACTATTATGTCAAGATTTTTAGCAGCACGTGATAAAGATGAATTGAGAGAATCTGTTGTAAAAGATGTTTTAGGATTCTTTAACTGGTTAATTTTAGGTAACTTTGTTGCAAAAATGAGTGCTAATGCTATGGATCAAAGTTTATTGAACTATAGTGAAAAAGAACATGGTAAAGGGTTCTTTAATAAAGTTATTAAAGCTCCTTTAGTTTCAAGAGATGAAGTCTTACATAGAGGTCTAAAAGCTGCTGGTATTGATACTATTGAAAATGGTAAAGCTTTATCATTTAAACAAATGCTTAAAAAATTAGCATCTCCTGAAGTAAGCGAAGCTATCAGAAAAGAAACTAAAGGTAAACTTAGAGCATTAAGTATTGCTCAGGTTGCAGGTTACTTGTATTCTGGATTAGTTTTAGGTGTAGGTATTCCTAAATTGAATATTTATATGACTAATAAATCTGAGGCTAAAAGAAAAGCAAGAATTGCAGCAGAAAAGGCTAAACAACAGCCTGCTCAGCCTTCTGTTAATGATCAATATCAAGCAATGATGAAACCTGATAACTTAGCTTTCTTAAGCAAGCAAATGTAATAATTATAAGCGTCTAGGATAATCTTTTGGAAATTCATATTGATTTTCTTGTAATAGTATAGTACAAGCTGTTCCTTCTCTTTTACAACTATTCATAATTTCTTCATGAGTTGGGTATTTTGTGCCGTTTTGAACACAATAATAGGGCCTTACTTGATTGCTGTTTACATTGCAAGTCCCACTTTTTCTACATAATATAAATGCGTATATATCTCTACCTAGTTCATTAGGAGCTTTTTCTCCATTAATATCGTAGTAAATATCATAGCAAGTACCTATTTTTACACTCATTTGTGACCCGTCAACAAATCGGAGTGTTGCCATATTTTTGTTTAAAAGAACTCTTTTTTCAATTTCAAAGCTCTTTATATAGGGTTTTATATATGTATTAAGAAATTCAAATGCTGTATCTGAATTATTCATTTCTCCTATTACCCAATCTTCTCTCATTCCGTAATCTGATTCAGCACTAATCAATGCTTGATTAACTACTGATATAAATTTTTTTATTCTTGCTGTTGCTTCACTTTTTTTGGTATTTTGTATAAGTGTTGGCATTGTAAGAGAAACTACCACTCCTATTATTCCAAGAGTGATAAGAACTTCAGCAAGAGTAAATCCCTTTTTTATACTCCATTTTTTAACCATAGTTTAATAATCCCTCATATAATTATAAATATAAACATATATGTTCAATAATAAAATTATATGATGTAATATTTTTTTGTCAATAATTGTAAAATTAATTTATGATAGAAAAGAGTGATGTTTTAAAAATTTTGGCAGAAAATATAAGAGTTGAAAGAGCTAGAAAAAAGTTTTCTCAAGAATATCTTGCAGAGCAGGCAGATATTACACCTCAGCATCTTTATAGGATTGAAAATGAAAAAGTGTGTCCAACGATTCTTGTTGTTGTAAATATTGCAAAAGCTCTCGGGGTTACTTTAAACGATTTACTTCCATTATAAAAAAACTCCCATTATATCGGGAGTTTTTTATTTTTATAAATATATTTTTATTATCCTAGTTGAGCATTTGCACCGGATACAACTTCGATGATTTCTTGCGTAATAGCAAATTGTCTGCTCTTATTATATTGTACTGATAATTCATTAATCATTTTTTCAGCATTGCTTGTTGCTGCTGACATCGCTGTCATTCTGCTTGCAAGTTCACTTGCTTGAGCTTCCAACAATGATTGGTACAAAATATTTGTCATATACATTGGTACAATTTTTTGTAAAATGTTGTGCATATCAGGAACAAATTCCATTAAAGGCTCTAAGATGTTATCATGTTGTTTTTCATAATCATCGTTTAGATCTTTTAGTGGTAATATTTCCCAACTTTCAACAGAATAGCTCATCATATTTTTAAAACGAGTTGTAACAACTTCTATTTTATCTATTTCATGAGATACAAAATATTTTGCTATATCTTCTATGATAATTTTTGCAGCTTCTGCAGATGGATTATTAGCAGCTCCAAGATATGTTTTTGTGATTTCAAAATTGTAATCTTGGGCTTTTCTTTTTAAAGAAGATATACCTTTTTGACCAACTATAAATACTTTAGCATCAATGCCTTGTTCTTTATAATCTTTTATCATTTGAAGTGTTCTACGTACAATGTTAGCATTATAAGCACCTGCTAGACCTTTGTTAGAAGTAACTACTAAAAGACCAACTGTCTTAATTTCTCTTACCTGTAATAATTCAGGATAATTGTCTATTGCTGATTTAATTTTAAGACTTTGTGCATTATATGTGCCCACTGATGAAAGCAATTTTTTAAACATCATCGTAAGTTCATTTGTAAATGGACGAGACATTTTTACGGTATTTTCAGCTTTTTTTACTTTAGCGGCTGCTACCATTTTCATTGCACGTGTTATTTTTTGAGTACTTTTAACACTTTGAATTCTGTTTTTTATATCTTTTAAATTTGTCATATTTTATGTCCCAGAGGATTATTTTAAACATTTAAAATAATCCTCTTTACCTTTCTACAAATAACTTTAGAATGTTTTTTTGAATTTATTTAGAGCTTCTTTTAATTCTGTTTTATCAGAATCTTCTAGTTTAGCTCCGTCATTTAATTTTGCAACAAGTTCAGATAGGTTTGTGTTAAGGTATGCAAACCATTCTTTTTTGAATTTATTGATGTCAGTATTTGGTACATCATCTAGAATTCCTTCGTTTGCTGCAAAAAGAATTGTAATTTGTTCAGCTACGCTCAATGGATTGTATTGAGGTTGTTTTAGAACTTCTGTAAGTTTTTCACCTCTCAATAATTGGTCTTTTGTTGATTGATCAAGATCTGATGCGAATTGAGCGAATGCTGCTAATTCATTATATTGAGCTAAGTCTAGTCTTAATTGACCTGCAACTTGCTTAATACCTTTAGTTTGAGCGGCACCACCAACACGAGAAACTGAAATTCCGGCATTGATAGCTGGTCTAACACCAGAGTTGAACAAATTAGATTCTAAGAAAATTTGTCCGTCTGTAATTGAAATAACGTTTGTTGGAATATATGCTGATACGTCACCTGCTTGAGTTTCAATGA
>CAUDIU010000090.1 GCA_958449715.1 uncultured Clostridium sp.
ATTTGAATTCTTGTTATAAAGAAAGATCTCCAGCGGATTGTAAGTTTTTACAGCAAACTTTAAAAAATGAATGGCACATTGATTTACCTTCGAATATGATGCCAATGTCACAATTAGAGGCAATTGTCGGTGCAATTTTGGCAAAAGAAAATGCTAAAAATCCTGAGAATATAAAAGTACTATCTCATTTTAGAGATACGAATGTAATTGATGTAATAAATAAGCCTAAAATGCTTGCTGTATAATTATTCTCTACTACTTAGCAAACCTAATGCAAGACCAATTGCAGCACCTATGCCTAAGCCCCAATAAAGTTTTGTCTTTTTAACACTTCTGAATGCTTCGTTACAAGTATTTTCCATTAAGCTTGGCTGCTTTTTAAAGGTGTCAAAATTATTAGCGAAATTGTCTTTTAGATTTTTTACAGTTGTTTTGTCTGTAATTTTTTTATCAAGCTCAATGCATTTTTGAGTAATAGCACTTACATCTTCTGTTAATCCCATTTCTTGTAAAATCATTTTGCTTTCAGTGGAGACTGATTTTTTATCTACTTCTTTTGCAATTTTCGCAAGAGTTGCAATTTGTGATTGAGTTTGATTTTTAGTAATATCGAAAGCTCTTTGTATAAATATATCTTTAGAAACCGGTAAATAGTATGCATTCATACCAATAAGGGCTCCTGCCATTGTAGCTCCTATTTTCCTTTTGCGTGCAGCAGAAGGATTTGGTTGGTAATATGTCATTGAAGGTGTAATTTGTGTACTCATATGCGCGCCTTAAAATTTTTTATCTAGTATATTAATGATCCTAAAAAAAAAATTTGCTATTTAAGATTGAAAATTATGTAAAAATTTGTTATAATAAAAAAGATATTAAGAAAGGAGCTATTTATGGAAAGATTTGAGAAAGTCGGGGGGGGGGCAATTTAGCAGCTCCATTTAAAGGTTTTACCCTTGCAGAGGTGTTAGTAACTTTAGGGATTATTGGTGTGGTGTCTGCAATGACAGTACCTACTCTTATGCAAAATCATCAGAGAAAATCTTATGTAACCCAGTTGCATAAAGTTTATAATATTGTGCAACAAGCAAGTGTTCAATATATGACTGATAGAAATGCTGTAAATTTGAGAGAGGCTGGATTGAATAGTGAAGATGCTGCTGCTAATTTTATAAAACAATATTTTAAAGTTGTTCAAGATTGCGGAACTGATCAAACTCCATGTTTTGCGGCAACCGCAGATTATAAAAAAATAGCAGGGGTTACAATTACAAAATGGTACGCAAAACGTCATTTTGTGTTAGCTGATGGAACAGCTATTGCAACATATTATACTGGTGGTAGAACTGCTGAAACTCATATATTAGAAGTATGGGTTGATACAAATGGACAAAAAGGTCCTAATATTGTTGGACGTGATTTGTTTGTTATGTATTTATATAATAATGGAATATTAGATGATATGGCAGCAAAAGGAGGAGTTGATGATGATACAGAGGTAACTGCATCTGTCCCTATGTCTTCCGATGAAAGAGAACAAAGATTTAACAATTATTGTAATTCTAATAATGCTACTTATTACCATGGTTGTTTTGGTAAAATATTAAATGATAATTGGGAAATGACATATTAGAGATTTTTCAATTTTTCATTAATAATTTCTATTACGTTATTATGTATTTCTTCAATAGATTTAGTCGCATCAAGAACCTTAATTCTTTGAGGTTCTTGTTTTGCAAGCTCAAGATAGCCTTCACGAACTCTGTTATGAAAATCTATTCCGGCACTTTCCATTCTGTCTTTTTCTTTACCTACTCGTTTCATAGATGTTTCTACATCTATGTCAAATACAAAAGTCAGGTCAGGTTTTTTACCATTTGTTGCTATATCATTTAATTTGTTAATTCTTTCGATATCGAGTCCTCTTCCATAACCTTGATAGGCTACAGTAGAATCTATGTGTCTGTCACAAAGTACAATTTTACCTTGTGAAACTGCAGGATTTACAATTATATCAATATTTTGGGCTCTATCTGCTAAAAATAGAAAAGATTCGCATCTATCTGATACTGGTCCATTATAATTTAATAAAATTTCTCTTACTTTTTCTCCAAGACCTCTTCCCCCAGGTTCTCTTGTAAGCAATACATCTTTCCCGTTATTTTTTAAATATTCTGCTAGTAGTTCCATTTGTGTGGTTTTTCCACACCCGTCAGCTCCCTCAAATGTTATAAATAATCCTTTTCCCATTTTTTAACCTCTTTATTTAATTATATCAAAAAAATCGTATTTGTGTTTTAGCATATGTTATGCTAAAATTCACCTAAGAGGAGAGATTATATGGACACTAAAATCACCAAACTTAATAATAATATAGAATTTGCTTATAAAAGAAATCCTAATACTCCAAGGGTTGCTTTTTATTTAAATTTTTCATTGAATAGACCTGTAACAGAGCCAGGTGTTTATTCATTAATGGTAAGATTGTTTATGCAAGGGACTAAATCTCGTACAGCTCAACAATTATCAGAAGAATTGGATAAATATGCAATTGATTTCTCTGTTGAATTAAAATTGGATTATATTAAATTCAAGTTTGTTTGTTTGAATGAAGATTTTGAAAAAGCTCTTGAAATTTTTACAGATATTGTCAAAAATACAACTTTTGAAGAATTTGAAAAAGAACGTACAAAACTTCAAGGTGAAATAGTTGCAGAATTAGATTCTCCTCGTGCAAAAATTATTGATAGTTATTATAAAAATATTTATGAGGGGCATAATTACGGGTTTACAAATACTGTAATTCTTGAAAATTTACCTAACATAAAAAAAGATGATGTAATTAATGCTTATAATGAAATTGTTGCAAATAGCAAAAAAGTTTGTGCATTTGTAGGTGATTTAGATTTTGATTATGTTAATAATCTATTGCAAAAGCATTTAGGTGACATTAAAGAATCTACTGAAGAATTGCCAGAATTGCCAAGACCAATCCTTAAAGAAATGAAAAATGTAGAAGTAAATCAAGATGATTTAAACCAAGCCCATATTTTAAAAGGTTGGACAGTATCTTCTGCAGATAGTGATGATTTCGCTGCTATTTCTTTATTGAATATTATTTTAGGAGCGAGTGGGTTATCTTCAAGATTATTCTTGGAATTAAGAGATAAAAAAGGTTTGGCATATGTTGTAAGAAGTGCTTATGATGTTGCAAGACTTTCTGCTAATTTTTCTATTTATATTGCTACAGAACCTAATAATATTGAAACTTCTTTAAAAGGTTTTGAAGAAGAAATTCAAAAGATAAAAACTGTTCTTGTGAGTGAAGAAGAATTAGAAAATGCAAAAAATAATATATTTGGGAAATGGGCTTTTATAAGTGAGACTAATTCTCAACAGGCACATTGGCTTGCTCATTACGGAGTTATGGGTTTTGGTTATGATTTCCACAAGAAAGTTGTTGAGAAAATTAAAAAAGTGACACCTCAAGATATTATAAATTGTGCTAATAAATACTTTAATGACATCTATGTATTAACTGTCTTAAAGCCGTAACCAAATTAGCCAATAGATATGCTCTTGAATATCAGAAATAATATTCAAGAGGCGTATGTGTGTTGAAAAATTTATATTTATTTCTGTTGATTTTAATATTATTTTTTTGCACCGGTTTTTCAAATCCCGTTGTAGATATTTCTTTATCTTATCAGCCTAATGTTGATAGGTTAGATAAGATGTTTAGAGAATATTTGCCTGTAAAAAAAGATGATATTATTTTTACTAAAGTGCCAAGAGGATTGATTGTAAGTATTAATGAAGATTGTTTTTTTAATGAAGGAGAGGCTAGAATTAAAGAAAGTTCGCTATGTTTATTGGATACAATAATTTTATTGTTAAAACAATTGCCGAATTACTGTGTTGTAGAAAATCATACAGAGGAAAACAGTTCTGAGAGGGAAAATTGGGAATTGTCTTTGGAAAGGTCTGATAATATTGTTGAGTATATGATTACATATGGTGCGTTACCATCTTCACAGTTATTTGCATTGGGGTATGGACAATATATGCCTTTTAGAGGTAATGTTGAACCTACTGAAGGTTTGGATAGTATTGATAAAGAAAGTCTTAAATATAGTTACAACAATAAGAAAATAAACAATCGTGTCGATTTTGTTATTCTTGAATATGAAGCTAAGCGATGATACTTTTTTGTAATCTTGAAGTTCTGTTTTCGCTGAGAATATTTTTTAGTTTCATAATCGCTTGAGCGTGTAATTGGCATACTCTTGATTCAGACATATTGATTGTTTGTCCGATTTCTTTTAGAGTCATATTTTCTTGATAATATAAGACCATTATAATTCTTTCTCTTTCAGGCAATCTTCTTAGTGCTTTTTCTAATTCTTGTTTAACATTTTGTTCTTCTGCCTGCTCTTGAGGATTTAATTTATTTGTATCTTGGATTGTATCAATGATTTCAACGCTGTCATCTGTGGAGCCTTTTTTGTCGTATAAAGATGTCATTGTTGTATCTTCTGATAGGATTTGTGTAACTTTTTCTGGATCCATATCTAAGAAATTAGCAACTTCACTTGTGGTTGGCATACGACCAAGCTCTTGTTTAAGATGTTCTTGAGCATTTTTAATATCTTTTATTTTCTTTCTTACGCTTCTTGGTAAAAAGTCTTGTGAACGAATTCTATCTAGTATGGAACCTCTTATTCTGATAAGTGCGTAAGTTTCAAATCTTGTATTCTTTTGAGGAGAATATCTTTCAATTGCATTTATAAGACCTTCTACACCGTAACCTGCGATATCTTCAATTGAAATAGTTGAAGGTAATGTTACTTTTACTCTGCCTACAACATATCTGATTAGATAAATATATTGCACAATTAAAGTATCACGGGCGGTTTTGTTTGTTTTATCACGCAGATATTCTTGCCATAAATTTGCAAGTTCTTCCTCCGTAAGTCTTTTTATATTATTGTATGATGTAAAATCAAAACTTTGGCTCATTAAACTTCCCAAATATTGTTCAAATATCTTACATATCTATTCTATACAATATAAGTTTGTCTACATCATTTAAAAAGAGGAATTGTTTTTAAAATAGTAAAGTTTGTGATGGAATTACCATGCTCTAATTTTGTTGTTTTGCTTGTTCAGGATCTTCTGATTCTGATTTTTGTTCTGTTTTAACAATTTCTAGTTTCGTAATTCTTGCGCCATCTACTTCTTTTACGACAAATATGAGATTATTTAATTCAACTTTATCATTAACTTGAGCAATACGTCCTAAAAGTTTTACTACAAGTCCGCCTATTGTGTCGATATCGTCATCATCAATTTCTTTTTCATTAATTTGGAAATATTCCGCAAATTCATCTAATCTCATCATTGCATTAGCTATGTATGTGTTAGGAGCAACTTCTACGATATCTTCTTCTTGTTCTTCTTCTTCATCAAATTCATCTTGTACATCACCGAAAATTTCTTCAATTACATCTTCCAATGTTACAAGACCTGATGTGCCACCAAATTCATCAACAACAATTGCCATTTGTCCTTTGCGTTTTTTGAATTCTAAAACTAAGTTGTCCATTGTAATTGTTTCTGGAACTAGTAATACATCTCTTAAAATATTAGAAATAGGACAAGTTTGGTCTTTAATAGATAAAGAATATAAATCCTTAACGTGAACTAAACCTATTATATGATCGATGTCTTCGTCATATACAGGGTATCTGGTATATTGATTTTCTGCAGCTAATTTGTTTAATTCTTCCATAGACATGTCACTTGGTATACATACCATGTCAGTTCTTGGAACCATAACTTGTTTAGCTGTTAAGTCAGAAAATTTGAATACGTTATGTAACATATCTTTTTCTGTTTCATTTAATACACCACCGTCATAGCTCGCATTTACAAGCATATCTAATTCTTCTGTTGAATGAACTAATGAACCTTTATGTGAGTGTGGAATGTTCATTAGTTTTAATACAAAATTTCCAAAGCCGTTAAGTAACCAAATGAAAGGATTAAATATAAAAGTTAAAACTTGCATTGGACGAGCA
>CAUDIU010000091.1 GCA_958449715.1 uncultured Clostridium sp.
TTTTCTGTGTATTCTAGGGCAATTGATTTTGGGATTAGTTCTCCTAATACAACGTGGAAAAATGTAATCAATGCAAATGCTATTGATACAGACATTGTGTGAGTTGCGATGTTTTGGCTGATTCCTGGTAAAAAGGCAAAAATTGGTTCAATGATATGCGCTAAAGTGCCTTCTCCAACCCAACCTAGACCGATACTTGATATCGTTACGCCAAGTTGTACTGCTGCGATGAATTTATCTAAGTCTTTTAATGCTTCTAAAGCTATTGATGCATTGTAATTGCCTTCGTTTACTAATTGTTCAATTCTTGTTTTCCGAACTTTTACCATTGCAAATTCTGATGCAACGAAAAAACCGTTTGAAAATAACAAAAATGCTATTACAAACAAATTGAATATTGTATTACCCGAACCATCCATTATATATTTTTTCCTTCTTACTTCTGTTTTAGTGTAATTATAATATTTTTTATAAAAAAATGCAATCTTATTCTTGTGATTTAGGCATTTCTACTTCTTTAAGTTCTGTATAAATCATTGGAGAAAAGCCTTTTGTTGTAGAAACTGTAATAATTTTATATACAGGAGGTGTACTTAGTAAAGTTGGAGATGTAATATGATATACTCCATTTCGCATAACCTCATCATTTATATGAAGATGACCTGCAATTATTGATATTACATTATCGTGTTTATCTAAAATATCTAAATATTTATCTTTTTGATAAACAGTATGAGTTGGTCTTTCTTTTGTCATAACAATAGGAAAGTGTTGAAAAATAATTACAGGATCGTTTTTGTATTTTTTTAATTGTTTATCTAACCAACTTAAGGTATTTTCTTTATAAAATCCGTTAGATCCCGGTATTACTTCTTTTGCCCCATCAAGGACAATGAAAACAAATCCATTTTGTTTGAAAACATAATTTGGCTTTTTATATTTATAAAAATAATTGTAATCTTTAATGATTTCTAAATAGTGAGCTTTAGATAATCCATTTTGTTTAAAAACATCATGATTTCCTATTACAATGTAGTATGGAACATTTAGTTTATTTATTATTTTTACAAAATCAGGAAGGTATTGCTCTTTAGGAGAGTCTAAATTGTCACCTGTAAAAACAACAAAAGAAATATCTTTTTCTTTGTTTATACTATTTACAGTTTCTTGTAAAACCTCTGTTCTGTATTCATTTTTTGCAATAAAATGAGAGTCTGTTACTTGGACAAACTTTATTACATTTGCGAATACTGTATTTTGTAATAATAATATAGAAAGTATAGTTAAAATTATATTTTTTTTCATTAGCACTTAGCCCTCTGGACAAATTATATCATAAATTATATTATATACAAAGGAGAAAATATGAGATTAGATAAGTTTTTAAAAGTTTCAAGATTAATAAAAAGAAGAACTGTTGCAAATGAAGTATCAGATATGGGCAGAGTGTATGTAAACGGAAATTCTGCAAAACCTTCAAAACAGATTAAAGAGGGTGATGAAATTAAAATAGAGTATGCAAATAGAACTGTCATTGCAAAAGTATTGAAAGTCCCTTCTAATAATGTAAGTGTTCAAGAAGCTCCTTCTTTGTATGAGATAGTTGAATAAATTTCTAAAATATGTTAAAATTAAAATGTTTATAAATAAAGAAAGGAGCTATTTATGAGAAGAATTAAGAATTTCGGGGGGGGGGCAATTTAGCAGCTCCATATAAAGGTTTTACCCTCGCAGAAGTGTTGGTTACATTGGGAATAATTGGCGTTGTATCCGCAATGACAGTTCCTACTTTGATGCAAAATTATCAGAGAAAATCATATGTAACTCAGTTGCATAAGGTATATAATGAGTTATCGCAGGCAGTTGTTCAGTATCAAACAGATAGAAATGCTGTAAATTTAACTGAAGCAGGGCTGAATTCTGTGGATGCTTTATCAAGATTTTTTAAAAACTATTTCAAAGTAGTCCAAGATTGTGGAAATGATAGTACGCCTTGTTTCGCGGATTCTTATAAAAAAATATCAGGGACAGATACGTTATTTTATTGCAATAATAATTGTATGGTTTTGGCAAGTGGTGCATCTATTGGAACTCTTAATGAAAATAAAGATGGAAATACTGAAATAATTACGCAAATTGTAGTTGATGTAAATGGTAAAAATGGTCCAAACATATTTGGTCGAGATGCTTTTTCTTTATTTTTATATAAAAATGGAGTTATTGATGATTTAACTGTTGCAGATCCTTCTGATGATGAAAATTATGATTGGGCTGCTGTTCCTGCACCATTATCTAAAGAACAAAGAGAAGAAAATTTTAATTATGGTTGTATAAGTTCTAATGGCGGTCATTATCATGGTTGTTTTGGAAAAATATTAAATGATAATTGGGAAATGACATATTAATATTGACTTTTCTCTAAAAATCATTAATTTCATGACACATCTAGTACAAATGGATGATTTTATACAAAATAATTGATTATATTTTGAAATTGTCCGATTGTGTTAGAAAAAAGAGGTAGTCATGATAATTAACGGCGGAATCAGGTACTGTGAAAAAGGATTAACAACTTCACTTCGAGCTATGCATGTTCAAAGTGAGTTAATCGGTATGTATAATGAAAATGTTACAGGATTTGATAAAATCGGTTATCAAAGAAAAGATCCTGTAGTATCATCATTTACCGAATATATCGGGGTACATGGGCTTTCTCAAACAGTAGATGATAAAGTTGGTCGTATCGCGATGTCAGACAATCCTTTGGATTTAGCACTTGCAAAACAGGGGTATTTTCAAACTCAAAGTGCTGATGGAATAAAACTTACAAGAGATGGCAGATTCAAAATTGATAAAGAGGGAAACTTATTAACTCTTGATGATGCAAATGTTCTATCAAGTGCAGGTGTACCGATAAAGTTGCATGTTGTACCTGAAAAAATTGAAGATATTAAAGTAAATTCTAAAGGGCTTGTGAGTGTATTCAATAAAAATACAAATAAGCTTGAAAATGTTGCATTTCTAGGAATTGTAGATTCAAACGGTGTTGTTGTAATGGATCCTCAAGTAAAGCAAGGTTACAATGAATATTCAAACGTATCTTTACAAAATGAATTTATTTCAATGATGCCGGTTATCAGAAATTTTGAAGCTAATAGACAAATTTTCATGATACAAAACCAAAATTTGCAAAAAGTAATTTCACAATTAGGAACAACATCATAATAAAAGGTGAGGAATAAACTATGTATAGTATGCAAGGTATAGTAAGAAAAAGTGTAAATAACGTAACTACTCAATTTGAAAAATTGGGTTACGTAGCAAACAGTCTTGCGAATATGAATACAAAAGGTTATAAATCTGTTAGTTTTGAACAGATGCTTAATGAAGAAGGTTATTTGACAGGTGCTATTAGAACTGATTACAAGCAAGGGTCTATTCAGATTACAAGTAATCCTTATGATGTTGCAATTAATGGTACCGGATTTATTCCTGTAGTATCTCCCGAGGGGGAAGTTGCTTATACTCGAGATGGTGCATTTCGACAAGGAAAAGACGGATACCTTGAAACAACTGATGGTTGGATTGTTGGAGAAGGTATTCAAATTCCGATGAATTGCTATAAATTCGAAATTAAATCTAACGGTGAAGTTTTTGCTTATGACGGTAAAAATACAAAACCTAAAAAATTAGGAACAATTCCATTAGTGAGATTCCCATCTCAAGAAAATTTAGAACAAGCAGGTATGAATAAATTAGTTCCAACAGAAGAATCAGGAGAACCTCAATTAGTTAAAGATCATGATTGTTTCTGTCAAAACAATTTAGAAAATTCAAATACAAATATTTATGCATCAACTTCTGATATGTTGCGTTTGAATGCGTCATTACTGGCAAGTACGCGTATGATGAAAGTTGTAGATGATATGTACAACAAAGCAATTAATATCAGAGAGTAATAGTATAAGTATTTAAAAATAAAAAGGAAGGACAAAATGTTTACATCACTCGATAATATGGGCAAAGTTACATTAATGATGGACTTGATAACGCAAAGACAAAGGGCGTTAGGCTCAAACCTTGCGAATATTGATACCCCTGGGTATGTTCGTCGAGACATAAATTTCGGTGATTATTTAGGCTCAATGAATAGTCCTTTAGAAACAAAATTGTCAGAAAAATTAGGGCCTTCAGGTGTAATAGAAGAACGTCAATATGAAGAAATTGATCCTGCAAATGAGTTAATGGAATTACAACAAAATGCACTTCTTTATACGATGGCAACAAGAAGAATGTCTAATATAATTACTGAGATGAAAACAGTTATCAATGTAGGTAAATAGAAGCTTAGCATATTCCTGTCTAAGTTAACACAAATTTTAATAACCGTTAGAAAGGGTATAAAAATGAGTATAATGGAATCAATGAATATTGGAGCAAATGCTTTAAAAGCACATGGCTTAAGGCTTGATATTCATGCGAAAAACGTAGCGAACGTTGATACTCCAAATTATGTAAGAAAAATCCCTGTTTTAAATGCGACTGAGGATATATCTTTTCATGGATTGATGAATTCGATGAAAGAAGATGTATTCGGAGTAGGAACTCTTCCTTATTTGCAAGGTGGTGTTGTATTCAACGGTTGTGTTGAAGACCCGACTTTGGGTGATAAAATTTATCGACCGGGACACCCTGATGCTGATGCAAACGGTTATATTAGAGCTTCAAATGTAAATCCTGCTGTAGATATGGCCGATGCTATTTTGGCTCAAAGAGCATATGAAGCTAACTTAGCTCTTATTAATATTACAAAATCAATGGCTCAAAAAGCAACAGAAATCGGTAGATAATATTTTATGTTATAATCAATTTATGACAAAGTTATCTATTATTATTCCGGTTTATAATGTTGAAAAATATATTCCACAATGTTTGGATAGTATTTTAAATCAGTCGTTTAAAGATTTAGAAGTAATATGCGTAAATGATGGATCTTCAGATGACTCTTTATCTGTTTTGCAAAGTTATAAGGCAAAAGATGATCGTGTTTTAATTATTGATAAAAAAAATGAAGGTTCTGGTGTTGCAAGAAATACAGCCTTAGCTATTGCAAAAGGTGATTATGTTTATTTTGTGGATGGCGATGATTGGTTAGAAGATGGAGCTTTAGAAAAAATTGTAGCTAGGGCAGATGAGTTAAATACTGATATATTAATCTTTAGCGGGCTTTCATATTACAACGGTAAAGGGCAAAATGGGGCTTACAGTAAAAATAAATTGTCTCAAAAATATTTTGATAAAGTCTTTTCTTCTAACGATATAAAAAAAGATATTTTTAAATTTCCATCTACAGCTTGGACAAAATTGTATAAAAGAGATTTTTTGATAAGAAATAATATAAAATTCCAAAATATAAAAGTAGGACAAGATCAACTTCCGTTTTTCCATTCAATGATAAAAGCAGAAAGAATTGCAATTTTGCCTGAAAATTTATATTGTTACAGAAAAAATAGAAAAGGTGCTGTGACATCAGTTAAAAAGAAAAAGAATTTTTCACCGATATATGTTTTTTATGGAATAGAAGAAATGTTGAAATCAGAAAATCTGTTAGATGATTACAAAACTATTTTTGTAAATAGATATTTTTCAAAAGCAACATCTTGGCTCGGGAAATTTCAAGACGATTTGAAACATGAATATTACCTTGAATATACAAAACTTTTAGACCATGTAAAAATGGAATATCCTTTTGGTTGGTGGACCAAATTTAATCCAAAAGAAAACGATGGTTATTGGAATTTAAAAATTAAACAATTTATTGCAAAGATATAATTAAAGAAATATCCAACTCAAGAGAATTAAAAACATTTAGTTTATTGGTATTTAATTAGACTTTAACATTTAGTTTATTGTCTGTAACAGATACAAGTTTTATCCCATTTTCTTTAATGTATTGCATACTTTTTTCAAATGATTTGTTAACAATTGACTTTGCATTGTAAGGATTTCTTAAAACCATTTTAGTAACCATTTCTGAAGGATTGTTAATAACACCATAAGGTGTTTTTA
>CAUDIU010000092.1 GCA_958449715.1 uncultured Clostridium sp.
GTTTTATGATTCTATTGCACGAAACAATTTTTGGAGTATGAATTCAACTAATCCTTTTGCTAAACCGATTAGTTTTACAGTGATATGGGTAGAAGAAGATTGCAATGATAATAAAAATTAGTCGTAAATTCTTTTACCGCTATTTTTATCAAAGAAGTATAAATCTTTTGGATTAATGCTCAATTCAAGAGATTTATCAATATTGAAGTCTGCAGGAAGTTTTGCAGAACATTTTTGACCGCCAATGTTAAAATATGCGATTTTTTCACTGCCTAAAAGTTCTGTGATTTCAATATCAACATTGAATTTTATTTCTCCTCCGCATACCATTTTTTCAGGTCTTATTCCTATTATTACATTTTCTTTTGTATTATATGGAAAATTTTCGCTTGAAATAAAGTTCATTTGTGGAGAACCGACAAATCCTGCAACGAAAGTATTTGCAGGGTTATTATAGATTTCTTCAGGGCTTGCAGCCTGTTGAATTATACCTTTATCTAATACAACAACTCTATCGCCCATTGTCAAAGCTTCTGTTTGATCGTGGGTTACATAGATGAAAGTTGTTTGCAATTTTTCATGAAGTTTTTTTATTTCAGATCTCATTTGTACACGTAATTTTGCATCTAAATTAGATAAAGGTTCGTCCATTAAGAAAACCTTAGGGTTTCTAACTATTGCACGACCTAATGCAACACGTTGTCTTTGTCCGCCTGATAGTTGTTTAGGTTTTCTATCAAGGTATTCGCCTAAATCAAGAATTTCAGCAGCTTCTTTAACTTTTTTATCAATAGTTTCTTTATCTATTTTTCGCATTTTAAGCCCAAATGCAATATTTTCTCTTACTGTCATATGAGGATATAATGCGTAACTTTGGAATACAAAAGCAATATCTCTGTCTTTTGGTTGAATATTATTTACTTTTTTATCTCCGATAAAAATTTCCCCGTCTGTTATATCTTCAAGACCTGCTATCATTCTTAGAAGAGTGGATTTTCCGCAGCCAGAAGCTCCTACAAGTACCACAAATTCTTTGTCATTTATGGTTAAATCAACATTATCTATAACTTTTTTTGTGTCATATATTTTAGTTACGTTTTTTAAAATAACACTGCTCATTAAATCCCCTCTTATATTTTTTTTATTAAGCCTTTTTATTCTTGAGTTTTCATTTCTTTTTCTACAGGAATAATAATAAAGAATGTCGATCCTTTCATTACTTCAGAATTTACCCATAAAGCTCCCCCCATACGTTTAAGCATAGTGTATGCTGTGCCTAAAGTTAGTGAGCGTAAGAATGTTTTTTTATGAGATTTATCTAACTGAGTATATGGTTCAAAAATTCCTTCAAGTTCAGAATCTGCAAGCCCCATTCCTGTGTCAGAGATTGCTATTCTTAAGTATGAAAAACTATCAGAATCTTTAATTACTTTAGCTCCGCATCTTTCTACCAAATCCATTTCAGGGTGATCTAGTTTGATATTGATAGAGCCTACATCTGTAAGTTTTATAGATGTTTCTATTATATTTTGAAGAATTATTTTTATTGCATTTTCATCATTGTATATTGTTTTTTTGTTGAATTCTTCAAAATCAAATTCAATTGTTAAATTTTTAGCGTTTAAAGCGTTTTCATTATTTTTTGCAACAGTTTGTATTGTATTTACAATATCAAAAGGTTGGTTATTGTAGTTGAATAGAGATGATTCTGCTTGTGCAAATTCAATAAATTTATCAATAAAGTATAATAATTCTGTAGAATTTTTATTAATAATCTTTACGTATTTTGTTTGTTTTTCGTTAATTTCTCCGCCAAGTCCGTCTAAAAGAGCTTGAGAAAAACCGATTATAGATTGAAGTGGAGATTTGAATTCGTTAGAAGATTTAACAAACATAACGTTTTTCTCCTTATTTAATCTTCCAGTTCTTTCCGCTATTGTCAAGACGTTTGTCATAGCAGTAATATCTCTTATTGTAATAAAGTATTGTTCAACATATTTTTTAGCATTCATTTCTACAAAGAATTCTTTCCCTTCAACAGTGAATGCTCCTGTTACAACAGAATTTCTTTTAGCATAAGATTTATTTGATAGACTAACTCCATCTACAACAATTTCATCAAAGTTTAATCCTTTTAAATCATTTGCTTTGCATTCAAAAATTATTGCAGCTTTATCATTAGCCCACAAAATTCTACCGTCTAAATCAATTACAAATACGGCATCAGGGAGATTTTTTATAACTTCTTTTGGATTAATGTTGCTAAATAAATTAGTAAAATTCATAGTTGCAATACTTTCCTTAATGTTGTATACTTTATATAACGTTTATATACTCGAGAAATTCTTTTTTGTACTTTAAATATAGCATAAACAGTCTGTAAATAAAGATTTTATATTAAATTTTGTAATTTTTTTTTTACAAACTAGCAAAAAAATTTTTTTTCATGTTTTAAAGCAAAAAACGAGAACAGAGTAATACATAAAAGTTGCGGCAAAGTGCTGTAACCCCGAAAAAGAAAAGAGGATGTGACTATGAACGAAATTCCAAAAAACGCGCAAGGTCCAAGCATTCCACAACAAGCACAAGCACAAGTGCAAAAAACTGAACAAGTAAAACAAGAAAACGTACAAGATGTTCAGTCCGCTCAGCAACCGGAAGTTCAAGCAAAGGAAATTAAAGATATTCCTGATAACCCCGCAGATCGTTCTTCTGTAAAAATTGATAATCTGGAAAATGATATCAAAATTTTTGCTGCAAATCCGGAATTAGCTAAACAGGCTCTTGATATTGCAGAATTAGCAGAGAAAAAATACGAAGCTGCAGGTATTGAACATCCTGAATTAAAAGCTCTTGCTGTAAGCCGAGCTTTTGTTGAAGAATTTCAAAAGTAACGGATATTACTCGTCATTGCATTATTGCAATGACGATAAAAACATAAGAAAATTTTTATTTGTTGTCATTAGAATTTAAATAATCGACAACTGCTTTTAGCCCCAATTTATAACTGTTTATTCCAAATCCTGATATTTGTCCTATACATACAGGAGCGATATATGAATGGTGCCTAAATTCTTCTCTTTTGTATATATTTGTCATATGTACTTCAACTGTTGGTGTGTTAACTGCTGATATGGCATCTCTTATCGCTACACTTGTATGAGTGTATGCTCCGGCATTAATTACAATTCCATCAAAATTGTCTTTTGTTTGATGAATTTTTTCGACAATTTCGCCTTCAAAGTTGCTTTGGAATGTTTCTATATCAATTCCAAGTTCAAAAGAAAAAGCATATAACTCTTTTTCTAAATCCTTTAATGTCATGGTTCCGTACTTTTCAGTTTCCCGTAACCCAAGCATATTCATATTAACGCCGTTTATAATCAGAATTTTCATGATGTACCTCTATACAATTATTATATTATAAAATCAAGCAATTGTAAATTTTTATTAATTTTTTGCTTTCATGTATAACTAAAAAAGCATGCTTGAATTATCATGCATGTACAACTATCCCCAAATCTCCTCCCAAGATTATTGTTCAAGTCGCACAAGTAAGTGTGTGACTTTTTTTTATGTTTAAGTTCGCATTTTACCTTGACTTATAAAAATAAATCACTACAATATATAGTGTAAGACATTTACGGGGATGTAGGATGAGACTGGTAGAGAAACTTAAAGAATACGAAAATCAATACATGTTTATTAAATGGGCAACAGGTAGTGAATATGGTAAATTGATATATGCCGGTGAAGACTTTATTGAATTTAATGTTATAGATGTAGAAACTATGGATTATTCTGAAACTGTATTAATACATAGCCCGTTAATTTTAGAGGTTGCAATCGGCGGTGCTGATATTCAAAGAATTGTAGCAGAAGTATCTTCCAAAATATCTATTGAGGAATAGGTAATAATGCCTTGTAAAAGACGTTTTAATTTTTCTTTAAAAAGAACTTTGGGCAAAATATCAGAAGAAGTGGATTATTTAAAAAATAAAAAAGAGGTTGGAGATAAAATAGCTCCAATCTGGGAACAATTCATTACGCCTGAAGCTATTACAATAAAAGGTATTTTGTTTATTCTTTTTGTAACAGCTGTATTGTGTGTTGTTCTTTTACCTCTTTTATCATTATAGTTTTTTATTTACATCTTATTTTTTTGCCCCATTCTAAATCATCGCAGTGTAAATAATCCATGTTTTCATTTTGGATTACCCAAGCACCGCAACTTAGACCGTATCCTGTCCCTTTGATTTTATTACAGTGGGTTGAAAAGTTAGGGAAATCTTTTTTTGTTCCGTATGGAATAATTTTTTCTTTTTTCATTGAAAATACAAAAAAATCTCTGCCGAATTGATTTGGACCTCTGTAATATCCATTTGTATCTACAAATATTTCAGCACAATTTCCTTTTTGAGGACAATTTTTAAATTCAGGAGAAATGTGGAAAATTAATAGAGTTCCATCAGCCAGCACTAAGTGTTTGTAACTATTTTGACCATCATATGCTATATGATCTTTCCCGTTTAAATATTTGTATTTTTTGCTACCAATACAACTTCTTAAATCTATACAATTGTCTGCAATTTTAAAATATGGTTGGAAATAATTATCAACTAAATATTGTGAACCATTTTTTGAATCTCCACCTTCTAAATCCCATTGATCGACTGTTGTTCCACTTTCATCTATAGCACTGACAAGTGCTTGACTTAATATAGAATTAATTTTCTTTAATTTTGCAACAGTTTCCTTTTCTCTATGGTCTTGAATAAGAGATGGAAGAGTCATTGATGCAACGATTCCGATAATTCCTATTGTAATAAGTGTTTCTGCTAATGTAAAACCAAATTTTGTGTAATAATGTTTTGTCTTAATATTGTTTCTTATTTTAGTAAAAAAGTATAGAGTAATATTTGTAAAATTTCTTAATAAAGTCTTTTCGGGGGGGGGGGCAATTTTTAGCTTCTTGTCATTAGTCATTGATGTTCTCCTTCTTCTTTTATATATTGAAACTTTTTCTTGCACCTTCTTCGTGGTAAAAACCTCCGCCACAAATTGTCTCAACAACTTTTAGGACGAATTCTCTTGGGGCATCTACTTGGTTTAAATAAAATTCTCTATTGGGTAGATGTCTAATTTTCATAATAGAATTTTGTGTAGATTCAGGCGGAATGAAAAGAGATGCTACTTCATAATCTAAAAGTTTTCCCATTTCTTCATCGTGGTCTGTAACACCTTTCATTATTTCGTAATAATTGCCTTTTACTGCCATGATTCTGCTTGAAAATAAGTGCTGTCCATCTTCTCTATAAAGAGCTTGTGGCTGATAGTTACATCTTGTTGTAAAACTCATTTTGTGCCAAAGAATATTTACAATTACTACTGATTTTTGAGGGTCAGTATCTACGTAGATATTTTGAGTTGTCACATTTCTTGAAGAAAAAGCTTCTTTTAGAGTGTCAACTACAATTTGTAAGTTATCTATCATTCTTGTAAATATTTCATTTGTATTTACATTTGCATGTTGATAATCCAAAAACTGTTTATACATATGAGTAGATACAAGCCCTATTCTTTCTTGGATTAGAGCAGATTTTCTTGCTGATGTTTCAGAATTATCAAAACTTTCAAAATTATTTAACAATTGTTACCTATCCTTTTATCCACATGTAATAATAAACATGGATTTATGTAAATATTATATGTTTTTTCTTTACAAAGTAGAATACACAATTGGTTGTATTTATTTTCGTATAAATAAGAAACTTGAATTTTTATTTAATTTTTTGACAAATAAATATTATAGGAGAGTATGTAAGAGTAATTTCGGGGTATGTTTTTTTGTAATTATCGCAAAATTCTTTAACTTCTTTAAATGCCCAATGCTTCGCAGTGAGAGAATTTACACCAGTGTTTTTCATATGTGCAAGTAATTCCAGTGGGTTTGAAAAATTCATTTTA
>CAUDIU010000093.1 GCA_958449715.1 uncultured Clostridium sp.
TCAAGAACTATTTCTAAAAGATTTCGAGAATCAAGCCCTAAAATTGGTCTGCCGTCTGATTTTATATTGCCTATTGCATCTAATTTATTTCTAAAGATTTCTGCTGTTTTCAAATTCGGAACAAATACAACATGATGAACTTTTCTTGTTTTTTCCCATTTTTTATATATTGTTGATATTTCAACAGTCAGCATAAATTTTACTGAAGCATTTATTTCTTTTTCAATTTCGGGTTTAAGTCTAAATGTTCCGTCATCTGAAGGGATTAATTTTTGTTTAATTTCTTCAAACCAGGCAGGGTGTGTAAAATCTCCTGTGCCAATAAGGCTTAATCCTTTTTTCTTTGCCCATATTGCTAATTCTTCCAATGTTAAATTTTTACTTGTAGCACGGGAATATTTTGAATGGATATGTAAATCAGTATAAAAATTCATTAAAATCCCCTTTTATTCTTTTTATCAACTTGGTTAAGTTTAGCAAAAATTTTTTAATTAATCAAATTTATAGATTAAGAACAGGTACGGGTTCTTCTAACTTAATTTCAAATACTGTATTTTCAGGGATTGAAAGATTTTCACCTTGTACAAATAAGCATACTATAGGACTTAAAAGTAAATCTGCGAATTGTAATAATGCTCCGCCAAGATAATAAAAAGGTTTTACAATAGGAGTTGCTATGTCACAATTATTGTAATCACAAGGGTCTTTGTATATTTTGTTTATAGTGATAGTTCCATTATTTGCAACATCTCCAAGATTTGAAAGATATGCAGAAGTTGCTAATAATCCTCCTAAAGTCCTTTTATCTCCCATTCTTGAAATATAAGCCTTTGCAGGGTATATAACATTATCAACTTTTATTTTGTCTATCATTAATTTTATAGAACTACTTTTACCTGCAGGTCTTGGAGGATTGTTTTCAATTACTGTTCCTGAAAAATTTATTTTAGAAGGTTCTTTTTCCGCAAAAATAACTTCATCAGAAATAGCAGTAAAATTAATATTTGTACCGATTGGGGTAGAAGAATCAATTGGGGTGTCTGATTTTACTTTGAATGTTCTATCTTTTTCGATATTTACAGCTTGTAGTTCTTTGTTTTTATAATAGTTTGAACATTGATGTTCACCTGTTAAATTTATATTGCAATAACTGATAGTTTCAGCCGGTTGTTCAGCCGAAACAATATCGTCGCCCATTGCAGAATTTGCAAATAACACAAGGGCAACAAGTAACCATAATCGCTTCATAATAGATTCCTTGTAATATGTATATTTATTGTATATTTATAATATATAAGATGGACTTCTATTTTAACTTAATGGAATATCATTGTCAATATAATTTTAGTAGTACGTTGGTCTAATTTAAAAATTAAATTTGGTGGAAAAGTTTAATTGTGACCTTGTAGGTGCACTGTTTTCAGAATATATTTGACTAGCTCCCAAATCAAAATTCATTCTGTCATCTTTAAATGGTTTTAAGCTGAATACAAATTCACTTTTATGATTTTTATCAAGAAAATTTGTTGAATAAATGCTCTGTAATGACACATGATTATTTAATTTATATTCAGGAGAAAAAGCTAGAGTTCCCTTATTTTGTTGTGCAAAAGATGTTAGTGCATTATTCGAGTATGATGTGTTGAAAGAAAATTTATTTTTTTGATACTTTGTGAATAAAGTATTTGTTTGTGAATAGGTATTAGGGGCAAAAGAGCTGTTATATTTTGTTCCTAATGTAAAATTTCCATGTTTTTTCTCTTTTGTGAATGAAGTTGATTTTGTTGAATATGGGTTTTGATCTGTGTATTGATAAACATTTTGTGGGGAAATTCTAAAATCTTTTTTCTGTTGTAAATCAATATTATTTAATTTTTTTATATTTTTTCGTTTTGTATTAATAGAAAAAGTTTGATCGTCTTTTAAATAGATTGTATCATCATCAATATCGTTTTCATCTGCAATAACTGTATTAAAAAAGAAAGATGCAATCAAAAATAGGTATACAAATAACTTTTTCATTTCCATAATCAAATTATACACTAAAATTATTTCACATGGAGTGCGATAATCATTCCAAGTACGATAGTTAATGATATTATGCAGGAAATTCCGACAAATATCCAGTATAAAGAAATTCTCTTTTTAGGAGCTTTGCAGACCATTACAGAAGATTGTTTTTGGAATTTTTTCTTATTGGTTGTATTCTTTTTAGTTTTAGGTTTAGTTGTAGTTTTTTTAGTTGTTTGTTTTTTTGCTTCAGTATATTTTTCTGCCAAACTTTTTTCTTTCTTTTTGCCTGTGATTAACAATTCTGTATCGTATCTGAGTTTTAAAATATTAGAACTTGCACTGCGATTATATACAGAATAATTTATAGCGACTTCAAATGCTCTTTGAAGGCATTCCAAAGCTTCCATACCGTCTTTTTTTACACTTGATGAGTGGACAGCGTTATTGCCATGTTTTTTTAGAAAATACAAATCGTCAATAAATTCTTTTTCTACATCTTCACCTGTTGAACAGTCTTTTAAAGTTGCAAGCATATCATCAAAAGTTTTTTCTGTAGTTCTATTTGCTCCTAAGACTTTTTTACAGACATTTTCTCCAAATCTTCTAGTCTGTCCCATGCATTGTTCAAAATATTCATCTCGATACAATTTTTCAGCTTCCGAGATTATTTCAAACAGGTTTGTATCAACTTTTTTTAGAAAATCAAAATTTGTCGCCATATAAAAAATAATACCACATCAATTAAAAAAGCGGGAACATTTTCATGTTCTCGCTTTTTTATTTCACTTATTTAGCTATAATAAAATAAGTTGTTACTCTTGTTAAGAGATTCTTCCAGGAACTACAACTCCACCTTTCAAATTCTTTTTGTAGAATTCTACGTGTGGTTGCAATACGCTGTCTAAAACTTCTGGGAATGATTGATTACCCATAATTTTTTCAACAATTTCTTGGTAAACTGTTGCAAATGCTCTTAATTGAGTTAATGTACCTGCAGCTTCAGGAGTTAAGCCCATTTTAAGAGTTTTAGCTGTTTCTAAGAAGAACGCACCTGTTACTTCATAAGATTTTGTTAATGCATCAATATAGCTTTCAGCATTTTCTCTGCATACTCCGTTATCTTGTGGAACGGTTAGAGCAAATGCAAATTTGTTAGCAGGATTGAAGTGAGCTTCTGCTGAGTGGTGCATTGCATCCGGTACTTTTGCTACTTGTTTTAATGTGTCTTTTATTGATTCATTTTGCATTTGAGCATGCCAGTATACTGTGTTTTCAAAGATTGAACCCATATATTGATGAACAGTTGATGAAATCCCGTTCATTTTAGCGTGTGCCCAGAAGATACCTTCTTTCAATGCATCGTTGATATTTAAATCAGCTGTTAAAGATTCTGTAGATACTTCTTGAGCTGCATTTAACATTTTTACCATATCTTCTTTTTTCATGCCTGCATATGCAAGAGTGAATAAAGCGTGATCATCAAATGCTGAGAAACGTCCGCCTACATCATCGTGAATAAATAAATCGCCTAACCAGCCTTTTTCGTTAGAAGTTCTTCTTAATTCACTTTTTTCAGCGTTGCCGTCAGTTACAGCAATAAAGTGTTTGTGAGCTAATTTTTCAGCTTCTTCTTGAGATTTTCCTTGAGCTTTGTAAGCATCAATTAACATATCAAGAACTCTTAAGAAACCATCTTTTGTTTCGAAAGTAGAACCTGATTTTGAAGCGATCATGAAGTTAGATGTTGTAACATCGTTTCCTAATCTGTATAAAAATCTTTCTAAACTTGCAGAATCAACATCTGAGTAGAACTCTATAACATCATGACAAACATTTAAGCCATTGATTGATAACATATGTTCTACAGTATGTTTAGAACCGCCAATACCCATTACGCTAAGTTTTTTAGCACCTGTTTGTGCTTTTAATTTGTCTGCTAATGAATAAATTTCATCTACTCTTTTAGCTTGTTCTTGTGGTAAGTTTACCCAATTTAAAAATTGACCTTTTTGGTTTGCACGAGATGAAAATTCTTTTACAAATTCTGAAACTTTTGCAGAATAAGCACCGAAATCAACCCCTGTAAATTTTACTGTTACGTTTGAATTTTTAGTTAACATAATAACCTCTTTCTTAAGTAATAAATTTTACATACAATATTATACTAGAAAAGTACAGATTAAAACAGTTTTATGATTTTTTTGCAGGATAAATTTATCTAAAAATGTGTTATAATGAGAATATAAAGAATAATATTATTTTGGAGTGTTATAAAAATGCTTGATTATGACAGTTTGCTCGAGAAAATTCCGAAGGTAAAAAAAATACTCGATGATGGTGATAATAGTATTTTATACCATTATACAAAACCCGAAAAATTGTTGAGTATTTTAGAATCAGGTACCATAAGATTTTCTAACGCTTTATATCTTAATGATAAGGAAGAGGTTACATATTCATATAAATTAATTTTTAATCTTATAGACGAGATGCCTGAGCTTAATCAAGATTTATTTTCAAAAATTAAGGAAAACTTTTATTCAAAGTATACCAATATAATTAATGGCTCCAACGATTTTGGTTATAAGTACGAATATTATACAATTTCGTTTTCGACTGAAGCTGATAACCTAACCTTATGGAATAATTACGCTAAAGGTCAAAATTATACCGGATACAATATCGGTTTTTGCAAAAAAGATTTAATTGCGGATATGGTTAAAATCGGTTTTAATTCAGTATATGGCAATATTATTTATGATAGAAAAAAACAAATTACAGTATTAAAATTGATTTTTGAAAAATGGAACAAACAATACGAAAAAGCTCTTAAAAGTTCTAAAAATCAAGATAAACTTGTAGATATTGTGTTTGAATTAATTGATATCCTGAGCATTATAAGTTTGTTCTTTAAAAATCCTCATTTTAAAGATGAAAAAGAATACAGAATAATTTTTATTAATAATTTTGGCACAAATCTTGCAAAGCAGACAAAAATCTGTGAGAAAAACGGTTTATTTGTTCCTTATATTGAGTACAAATTTTTGAAAAAAACAGTAAATTCAATAAATATCGGACCTACATTAGATGAAAGTATTTTTTATACAAGTACTTGTCGTATGTTATCAAATTTTGGCTATGAAAAGAAAACAGTTAATCGTTCAAAAATTCCTTTAAGATTTTAATTGTCTGTTAATCCACTCCATTATTATATCAACGACATAATCTTGCTGACTTTGTGTAAGTTCTGTGTTTTGTGGAATTTTGTGCCATTTATATAAGCAGCCGCGACAACAAGTTGCAGTTGCATGTTGCGCTATAAATACAGGGTGACCTTTCATAGGTGTTTGTTTCCCATCATTTGGAATATCTTTTGGGGCTAAACGTTTTGAGATAAAGTCGCAGGCATGAGATCTTATTACATCAATTCCTTTTTGAGTAATGTAATCTTTTTCTTTTTGTTTAAGTTTAAATTTACTTCTAAAATTAGATTTTGCTAGTTTGTCAAATATATTATCCATTTTATATCCCGATAATATTATATGACAAAAAATAAGGGCTCGTTTATACGAACCCTTAATAAATTATGGATTTATATTATGTGTGCAAATTTTTCTAAATGTCTTCCCATTCAACATTTCTTGCTTCAACTCCGGCTTCAGTGATAGCATTACTTTGTGCTTTAGTTTTATCAACATTTTCACCTCTGCCAATTTCTTTACCGTCAGTTGTGCGAACAATTGCTTCCCATTTGCCGGTTAGAGGGTTGAATTTTGTTTGAACGAAAGTTTTTTCTTTCTTAGTAATTTTTTGGAATTGACCGATTTCTTTTCTTCTTTGATATTTTGCTGTTAAATCTTCACTTGTATCAAATAAACCTAAGTCGATTTTACCTCCGTTTGGTAAGCCATTTAATGAATGAGCTTTATTAT
>CAUDIU010000094.1 GCA_958449715.1 uncultured Clostridium sp.
TGGGATTGTATCAACTTGTAAATTTTCAAATTATCAAAAGAATAAAAACTTAGCAAACACAAATACAAGTAAGCAAGCTAAATCCATGAAAGCATTAAACTCTAATTCCTTATTATATAATGCTGACATTTTAGCAAAATCACTAAATAAAGAGGAAACAACTAATAATAATGATTCCGATACTGAAACAATAAATGATATAGATTTTGGTCCATATCTGAGAGACCTTCAAAGAAGAATTAAAATGAATTGGGATCCACCAAAAGGGAACAAAAGTAGAAGAACCGTATTACTATTTAAAATTGCCAAAGATGGCAGATTACTCTCTTGCAGTGTTTTCAAATCATCAGGCATTCCTGCATTTGATAAAGCTGCAATAGAGGCAGTAAAAATAACAGAACCTTTCAAACCACTTCCAGCTAAATTCAAGGGTCAAAGTATTGATATCCAATTCACATTAGATTATAACGTCTTTGGAGCATCAGGATACTAAATAGTTGCTTATAATTTATAAATTAAAGTCAAAAATTTAATTACTTTCAAAAATTAATCATTATATTTATTTGATTATCTCAAAATCCTTGTAATGCTTTGTGTAACTGCTTGCACATACAATACCAAAGGACAGGTATTTTACACAAACGGATGGCAAAAACCAGAAGGTTTGTGTGATAATGCTTGGAAATCAATGATGGAATACGCAATGACACTGGCTCATGGCGGAGAAGATTTTTACGACGGATGGATGAAAGATAAAAAAACTGCAATGGTTGCCTGCAATGATGGCTTTAGACCTGTAATCTTTCTTTTGGAAGCAACTGATGAAGATGCTGAATTTTTTGAAAGCTAAAGATTTTAAATAGATTTATTTATAATCACTACTAGACCAAAATTCAACAATTATTGCATAAATTTGATTATTTTTATTCGACAGATTTTCTGTTGTAATTGTTAAAATATTATTAGTTAAATTTGAAATAGTTCCATTTTTTATTAAATATCCTTCATCAGAATTTAATTCTTTTGTATATGTAGGAAATTTTTTTACATTTTTATCTTTCGGGTTCATAAAAATATTTGAATCTAAATTTGGAAGATTTTGATCTATTTTATATGGTTTCGATGCTTGGATAATTCTAAAATTAACAGTTGCATTATTTGTCTTTGGCAATTCAAAAAATACTGTATTAAATGTTTTTGCTTTTATTTCGGTATCAGGAATTATTAAATAATGATAATTTGAATTTATAATACTTTTTTCACTTGCTTTCATCAGATAAGTATATTTTTTCTTATTTGCCAATATATCTTGATAAGTTTTACTATCAATAGTTTGATAAGGACATTTTTGTCCACAGGCACAACCTGTTTGTAAACCTTTTGAATTTTTATAAAAATAATAACCAATTCCTGATAAAATTCCCAATCCTCCAAAAGTTGATCCTAATGCAATGGCAGTTATTGCACCATCACTTAAGCCGTCATCATTTTTTTTAGGATTTCCACCGGGCACAGATTCTACACGTATTGCAAATTCATTTTGACTCTGGTTATTCGCAGAATATACAGAATGACCAATAAAAAATAAAAAACAAAAAAATAATATTATAAAATTTTTCATAAAGCTCCTAATGTAAAAATCAATGTTCCGACATAATCACCTAAAACGGTATCAGGTTTAATTATTGCATAAGGGATAAAAGTCCCAGATACAACGTGATCATAAGGATTAGTTATAGTATATGAAGTCGGAGAAATAGATAAATTGAAATCTGAAAATTTATAAGGATTTGCGATATGTTTTAATTCTGTAAATTGGGCATTTACAATAATCGGAGTAGATAAATTCGTATGAATTTTTACCTGCAAAGGTGTCATTGTTAAAATTGTACTCTCATCACTGAAATAATTTGTATTTGTAATTTTTACATTTGGTAATGGGGCATCTCTTTCGTGTTCTACATCTTCAACTATAATTTTTTCAATTTCTAAAACTTCTGGTAAATTTGTTGTTAAAATTTGCTGAGCTTGGTTTGCACTAAATGCTAAACAATTTATTTGTAAAAAAAATATATTTAAAATTATTATTTTCTTTAAAATATTCATGACAATATTTACTTTTACAGAAAATAAAAAAAATATTATTGGCTAGATAAATATATTTAAACTAAACATAATAATTCAACATTCGGGTAATATAAATAGACATACAAACCTCATAAATTTTTTGTAATGAGGTTTATATGAAAAAAATAATTCTAACTTTATTTTTTCTTATACTAAGTTTTAATCCGGCATATTGTAATATAGCAGTAAAAAGTATTGGTGGAACTATTATTTCATCAAATCAAATATCCACATCTATACAAGTTGTTGAAAATTCTTTAATTACCCTTCAATTTTATATAAAAGTAAAAGCTCTTGATACATATATTACAAATACATCTAATTCTCAATATAGAATTCCTATAAATCAATTGTATTTAAACGATGGAGAAAATGAATTTCAACTACAACCCAATATTGAAATTACATTATTTGCAACAAATACTCCAGAATTATTTGGTTACACAAAAAATTATAATTGTGTAATCAAAAATATTGGAGTTCTACCTCCAGGCACATACACAACCAGATTACAATTCCAAACTCAAACTGCATTCTTTACATATAATACTGTTTATAATTTATCTTTCACAATCCCTACAACCCAAGATGTTTCAAGCATAACTAATCCTGTAAATATTAAATTAACTCCTGATAATGTATTTGAAACTAATACAAATATTTCAAATGCAACCTCCCCGCAAATTCTTATCAAATCAAATGATAAATGGAAATTAATACTAGATACATCAAATTTAGGAAACTTAATTGGCAAATATTATTTCCAAATCACAGGAGTATCAAAAAATGTCACAGAATATGAATCTTCTCAAATAGAAATTTTACCTAACAAGCAATATGTTATAGCAAAAGGTAATCCAACTGTAACAGAGTTAATTACAGGCAACTATTCTACAGATTACGTGAATATAAAATATTCTCTAAAAAATACTTCTGATAAATACTTAAACGAAGGTCAATTTAAAAATTATGTCAATTACATTATTCAAAGTGGGAGCAATTAAATGAAAAAATTTTTAGTATTGTTACTATTAACTTTTATTATTTTGGAACAAAAAGCAAATGCTGCATTAAAAGTAACTCCAACATTAATTGAACTAAATGCAAATGAAACAAGAGGCAATTATTTAACATCATCATTTGATGTTCAAGGTGATGTAAATGAAACTATACGTTTTAAAATATATCCTGCATATTTTAAAATTTCTCCACAAGGCACAATGGATATTATAGAAGAAAATATATCTGCAACTGACAACTTAATTAAAAACGTAAGATTTGTCCCAAATGAATTTACACTGCAAAATGGGAACAAACAAAAAGTTAGATTAACAATAACTGATTTAAAAAATCTCCCTGATGGCGAATCAAGAATGGTTTTGTTTCTAGAAGATGTTGCCGCTAAAGAATTAATGCTCCCATCAGGGGTGAAAGATGTATCAACAAAATTAATTGTAAAAACAAGAGTAGGGATTCCAATTTATTTAGATAAAGGTAAATTTGTAAAATGTGCACAAATTGAAAACATTGGTTTAAAAAAACAAGATAAAGAATTACAACTAGCAATGAAATTGTCATCTTCCGGAAATAGCAAAGTAAGATATACAGGCAAAGCGCAAATTATAAAAGATAAAGAATTAATTGGAGAATATAAAATCAAAAATCATGTAATAGGTTCTAATAATACATTATCTACACTAGAAGGTATTCCTTTAAAAGATATAAAAGAAAACGGAAATTATACATTACGTCTAGTAATCCAATACTCAGATGAGAAAGGTCGTTTAAAAAGTTTAATCAAAGAAAATCAATTTACAATTGATAGTTTATCAGACACACACATCTAAGTTAATCAGAAAAAGGAGGAAAAATGATTAGTAAAAAATTCGCAGGATTATTAGTAATTCCTGCAATGCTTTGTACCATCAATGCATCACATGCAATTTCAAACACTGCAAGTCAAATTTTACAATGTACATTGGGTACTTATTTAGACATAACACCTCAGACAAGCGGAGCTGTGACTACTACTACAATTACACCTGATACAGGTAATTTAACAGCTGCACTGGTTTCTAAATTTAAAATTAATTTAAATACAGATTCTCAAGATCTTTATTTGCAAGGTAAAACAACAGGCGCTGCAGGTGATGTAAATGCTTTATTTAGACAAGGCTCCCAAACCTATGTAGTCTTTTCAAATACAGCATCAGGGAAAGTACCAACAGCTGCCGCAATAGCTGATTGTAAAACAGCATCTCCAACTGCTACAAATAATGCTAACGCTATAGCATACCCTATTGCTAGTGTTACTTTAGATAACGGTGGTAGTGCAAACTATGATGGAACTAAAAATCAATACAATGTCGATGTAAATGGAGGTACAACAATTGCAACTACAACAACTGGCACAACTCCATATGCAAACACTTATTCATTCCAAGACAATGCAGGAACTTATCAAGCAATAATGACTCTTACTTCAACATCTCTATAAAGAAAGGTTAAAATGAAATATTTATTTAAAATAATGACAATTTTATTGATATTTAACTGTTTTGCACCTCACTCATACAGTGCAACAAATTTTCAACAAACAATTGTCACAAACGTACCAGCAGCAGTAAATATTTCAGCATATAATCAATCTTTATCAAAAGGCAGTATTGCTCCGCAGACAGGGATTTCTTCGTCCCCGTCTGCTTCTTTCAATATAAAAACAAACGGAGAGGATTGTAATTATACATACATTGTGCAAGCAAAAGTTTCCACATCAAATAGTGGTGATGTAAATGCTTACTTCAAAAATTCAAATAGAGATTACATCATTTTAGGGAATATATCTTCTTCAAATATTCCTAATACAAATTCTATAAATAATATTAAAAGCGGAACTCCAACTTCCTCGGGGAACCCAAATGCAATAGCATACCCAATTACAAACATCCTTACAAATATTGAATCAGCAACAATGACAAATAATTCAGCTTATGGTGGTCTATGTTATTCCGTAAAAATGGGAAATTCTCAAAACGGGAATTTAGTTCAAACATTAAGTGCAAATCCTTTGACAAACACATATTCAATATCAAATGACAGAGCTGGTACATATCAAGCAGTGATAACTTTTACAGCTAATAGAAATCCTTAGAAAAAAATTGTGAAAAAAAGAATATGGATAATTTTGTTGTCCATAATTACAGGTTTAATATTGTTTATTCAACCTGTTTTTGCAGCACGACAAAATGAAAATATAATTACATATATAAATTTGAATGACAAAGCTTTCTATGATGTCGAAATTGTTTTGACTAAAGACGAGAGAATTTTGCTGCCGTTTAAACAATTATCTGAAATTTTTGAAGTAAAAGTTAAAACAAACCATTCAACGAAAGAAATCGATTTTGAAACAAGTGATGGAATAAAAGGCAAAGTTGGAAATAACTACATTATTTTCAATAACAAAAAAATATCTTCAAATAAAAATCTCTACCAAAAACAAGGTCTGATGGAAGATATAAAAGATGAAATTTTTTGTGATGCAAAAGATTTAAGTATAATTTTTAATTCAGATATCAAAACTGATAAAAACGATTTATCAATAATTGCAAATACAAAAAGAGATTTGATATTACTAAAAGGGATTGAAATTGAAAATAATGAAAATGAAACTAAAAAAATAAAAGCATATAAAAATATTCTTGCCCCCGAAAAAAATAAAAAAATTCAATTTGATTCAATTTCTTTTAACAACAATACAATGAGTGATACAGTTTCACAATACTTAATTAGCGGGACTTCTAAAAATATGT
>CAUDIU010000095.1 GCA_958449715.1 uncultured Clostridium sp.
TTGCTTCAGGCTGACCTTTTAATAGCTTTAACAAAGTATCAAAATGCTTTTCAGTTATATATTTAAAAACATCTGCTTCTGTTTTTAAATCTAGCCTTAATTCTCCTATTTTCTCAGCATCAGATATATTTATATTATTTGAATAAATATATTCTATAGCATCTTTTCTCCTTGTATGTAATCTTTGAAAAATTGCATTTTCACCGTTTGGTCTATAGCTTGCTTTATTAGTATCTTGAATTCTTACAGATAACTTATTTATGTCAAATTTATTTGTAGGGAAACGCAAAAGTACAAGGTCACTTGATTTATCAGCTCCTTGTTGTATCAATGAATTTTTACCTAATAAAACAGAGCCAATATTATACTTTTGTCCAGGCTCACCATAATCCACCCAAGTATTTGACCAGCGCTTTGCAAAATTTTTCATATCAAACATAAAGACACCATTCAAATTACTCATTGGAGAAACATCTTTTGATGTTTTAATAACTCCAGACTCAAGCATTGAATTATAATTAGATTTCGTTGTAATGTGGTACAAATATTTAGGGATCTTTGAATTATTTTTCCCCAAAGCTTTTTGAGCACTTTGGATTAGAGTGGCCCCGTATTTAGAAAGCAATTTTATTGTCACAATTTTCCCCTTTTATATAATAAAACATTTTAACTAAAAAAATTGCCTCTAATTTTCTATTATTTTTGCCTCAACTTTTTTAAAAGAATTAACACTGTTATTTAAACTATTTGCAAGCTGTGCTGCAGTTTTGGCATTATAAAATTTACCGCTTGTCACAAGTGATGTACATTCTAATTGGTCTAAATCATCTTCATCATCAATATTAAATGCAATAACATCAATAGTCACATCTTTCCTTACTTTTATCAACTCTAAAACAAAAGAACAAGGACTTTCATCACAATTTTCCCCACCATCAGTCAACAAAATTATATGTTTTTTACCAGAAAATCCTAAAAAATCATTTTTTACTGCTTGCTTTAATGAATAAGTAATAGGGGTCATTCCTCTTGGTTTAATATCAAATAGAGAATTTCTAATATTTATTCCATTTGCAACAGAAATTGGAGAAACAAGCGAAGATGCTCTACAAGCCTCAAAAGGAGTTAGCCCCATTCTATGCCCATAAACTCTTAATCCGACTGATATATTAGGATTTAAATTCGGTAAAATCGATTTCATAGTGTCAACCATCAAATCAACTTTTCTTTTCCCTTCTAAATACTCAGACATGCTATTTGAATAATCTAGAATAAATAATATTCTCTCATTTTCTTCAGGATTATCCAGTTCGTACTTATCAGGAGAATAAACTCCGTAATTTGAAGCAAATACAGGTATTGTTAAACTAAGCATTAAAAATATAATTAAAATTTTATTCATAACAAATATATAATTAACTCACGAATAATCATATTACCCTTTACAACAGGACATATAAAGTTGACGATTATTTTTTGTTGCAATATTATAAAAGTAATCAGAAATTGGCGGAGAAATTATGAATAGCACTGAAATTATTAAACAAGCAGAAAAAGCAATAAGAAATGAATTTGAAAGAATTGAAGATATAAGAGACTTTAACCAAGAAAAAGTTTTAAATGCTTTTATAGAAAATAAAGTAGCACCGGAACATTTTTATACAGTATCAGGCTACGGACATGATGACTTAGGACGAGAAGTATTAGACAAAGTTTTTGCTGATGTATTCAAAGCAGAAAAAGCTCTTGTAAGAATTCATTTTGCATCAGGCACACACACTCTTGCCTGCTGTCTTTTTGGGAATTTAAAATACGGAGACAAATTAATTTCAGTTGCAGGTACTCCATATGACACAATGCAAGAAGTAATCGGAACTGCCGGAGATGATTTAACAAAAGAAGATTCTCTGATTGGAAATGGTGTTTTATACGATGAAGTGCCACTAAAAAATGGTACAGATATTGATTTTGAAAAACTTGATGAAATGATAGATGAAACAGTAAAAATGGTATTAATCCAACGTTCAAAAGGTTATTCAACAAGAAAATCATTATCAATTGAAACAATTGGAAAAATCTGTGAAATAGTAAAAAAGAATAATCCAAATTGTATATGTTTCGTAGATAACTGCTATGGAGAATTTGTCGATACCCAAGAACCTCTTGAAGTAGGTGCTGATTTAATCGCTGGTTCATTAATAAAAAATCCTGGCGGCGGACTTGTAGAAGCTGGCGGCTATATTGCAGGTAAAGCAAAATACGTAGATAAATGTGCAAACAGGTTAACTGCTCCTGGTATAGGCTCAGAAGGCGGTGCGATGTTTAATCAACACAGATTAATATTTCAAGGATTATTTATGGCACCATCAGTAGTTTGTGACGCAGTAAAAGGTGCAGTTCTAGCAGCTAAAATCTTTGATGAAATCGGTTATGATTCATATCCAAAATACAATGAAAAAAGAACAGATATTATTCAAAACATTACATTTGGCGCACCTGAACCTTTAGAGCATTTTTGCAGAACAATACAATCATTATCACCTGTAAATGGCTATGTAACTCCAATCCCAGAATATATTCCGGGATATGAAGATCAAGTTATAATGGCTGGAGGTACGTTTATTGAAGGATCAACAATTGAGTTGTCTGCAGATGGACCAATGAGAGCCCCATATGTTGCTTATATGCAAGGTGGTTTAACTTACGCACATGTAAAAATTGCATTAAGAAACATATTAGATAAAGTAGCTAATTTATAATATTCCTTCCATCATCTGATTTAAAACAACTTTTGCTGCACGAATAGAAACCGCAAAAGATGTTCCTTCAAGGTTACTAATTAATTTAAACTTATCACTTTTATAAGGAATATCAATATCACCAGTACCAGTAAACATAAAACCTTCAGGCAGTTGAATGACGGGAAATTCTCCTCTTTCATAATGTTGAGTAAAGTAAGAATTTCTAGATGCTACAAATTCTGATAATTTTTTCTTGTCATTTAAACAACCAACACCTTCTACACGTTTAAAAGAAAGATACTTGTTGTAATAGTTTCTTCCACTATTACCTGATGCCATAAATATTCTTATGTTTGAAGGAATATTTTCAAAAAATCTTTCATTAACATCTGTCATATCAAACAATTTATTTGCTAATTCCTTAGGATTAAAATTTAATTTCTTATGAAAAATTTTATTATATAAATTTTTTAATTTAGACTGTTTTTTAACTAAAACATTTAAAGAAAATGCACATGAAATAGCAGAAACAGAATCATCAATGCTATTTAATAAATTACGGTTGGCCTCTATTTCATCTTTCCATAAGCAAATTTTAGTATCAACAAAAGGATTAAATCTCTTAATAAATATAGATATTAAATCAGAATGAGATACATTATTAATATTTTGAAATTTTCTACCAGTATCTAATTCAAAAATAACAATTTTTTTCTTTTTAATATTTGCATTTTTTACAAAATTACCGGTACTATCAAGTATACGAATATTTTGTATACCATTCTTTGGTTCCCCATTTTTTAATAAGAAATATGCTTTGTTATCTTTTGGATTAACCCACCGAACCCTTGAGAAATTTGCTTCTACTCTATCATCTTTTAAAATTAAATAATCATTGTAGTCAGCATTTTTAAAAGATTTATCATAAAAACAATCAATATCTCTTAATGCAATTTTATTCATTTTTCTAGCTTCAATCATTTCTGGTGTTGAGAATCTAGGCAAATAAAAAAAATCATTCTTTTTATATGATAATCTAGGATTTATTCCATGCAATTTCTGCGACTTAAGTGGAGCAATATTTTTACCAATTGAATTATAAAACTTATTTAAAATCATATTTTTTACAAATTCTAAAAAAAATAATGCATGTAATAATAAAAATTTGACACAATGTTAAGAATCATTAAGAGTAAAATAGCTACTTATAACTAATTCTTAAGGATTAGTAAAAAAAAATTAGTAAAATAGAGTTGAATGCAAAATTTTTGTGTTATGCTGTTGGAGTACCCCGAAATTTGGGTGAAATAGTTTACATAGTATAAGAAGAGGAAGGTTAATATGTCATTACCAAATGTAGCATATTTCTCAATGGAAATCGCATTAGATCAATCATTAAAAATCTATTCAGGTGGTTTAGGATTTTTAGCTGGTTCACATATGCTATCTGCAGGATACTTGCAAATGCCTATGGTTGGTGTAACTATGTTATGGTCATATGGATACTATGATCAAAGAATTGCACAAGATGGTCAAGTTGAAGTAGCTTATATTAGAAAATATTATGATTTTCTTAAAGATACAAACGCTACTACAGAAGTTGAAATTTTTGGAGAAAAAGTTAAAGTTAAAGCATACTTAGTAGAACCTGAACTATTCGGAGCTTGTCCTGTATATCTATTAACAACAGATATTGAAGGTAACAGTGATTGGGCAAAAAGTATTTCTCATAAATTATATGATGGCAATGAAAAAATAAGAATTGCTCAAGAAACAGTATTAGGTGTTGCTGGTGTAAGAATTCTTCAACAAATCGGATATAATTTTGATGTAGTTCATATGAATGAAGGACACGCACTACCAGCTGCATTTGAGTTACTAAGACAATATAACGGTAATTTAGAAGAAGTTAAAAAGAAAACTGTATTCACTACTCACACACCAGTTGCTGCTGGTAACGAAGTTCACTGGGTAGATACATTAATGGAAGGTGGCTTCTTCGCTGGTTGTTCTAGAGAAAAAGCTGTTGAATTAGGTGGAGAAAACTTCTCATTGACAGTTGCAGCATTAAGAATGTCTAGAATCGCAAACGCAGTATCTCAATTACACGGATTAGTTGCTAACAAAATGTGGGAATGGGTTGATGGCAGATGTCCAATAAGAGCTATTACTAATGCTGTTAACTTACATTACTGGCAAGATGAAAGAATTAAACAAGCTGATACTCCAGAAAAATTATTAGCTGTTAAACGTGAAATGAAAGAAGAATTGTTTGAATACGTTGCAAATGTAGCAGGCAAAAGATTTGATCCAGACGTATTAACAATTACTTGGGCAAGAAGATTTGCAGACTACAAACGTGCTTGGTTAATTCTTATGGATAATGATAGAATTACAAGACTTCTTGATGAAAATAAAATTCAAATTATTTTTGCAGGTAAATTCCACCCAGATGATGTTATGGGTAAAGAAATGTTTAACAAACTTCTTAACCGTTCACACAGCTTGAAAAACGTTGTTGTATTACCTGGTTATGAATTAGAATTATCAGGAAAATTAAAACGTGGTTCAGATATTTGGTTAAATACACCTCTAAGACCATTAGAAGCATCTGGTACTTCTGGTATGTCTGCAAATGCAAACGGTGCACTTCACTTATCTACTTATGACGGTTGGACTGTTGAAGGTACATTCGATGGTATTAACGGATACACTATTGAATACCCTGAATTAGATGATGAAATGCCTTGGGAAGAACGTCATTGGAAAGATCATGAATGTATGATGAATAAAATAGAAAATGAAATTATTCCTACATACTATGAAAATAAAACAGAATGGGCACGTTTAATGCAACAAGCAATTAGAACATCTGAAGCATACTTTAACTCAGATAGAATGGTTATAGAATACTACAACAGATTGTATAAACCAATTGCTCATAATGACTCAAGCTCAGGTGAAAAGAAAAAAGAAATGAATATTTCTGAAACTCCTACATTTGATGCTTGGACTTTTGCAAACATTAAATAATTAATATTTAATAATATTCAACAAGGGATTACGATATTTGTAGTCCCTTGTTTTTTATATTAAATATTAAGAAATATTACAAATAAGTAATCAAATATTAAAGATTATTTAGAATAATG
>CAUDIU010000096.1 GCA_958449715.1 uncultured Clostridium sp.
TCCCATCAAAGTTATTTCTTTTGACTTTTCCAGAAAGCATAATTCCAGCATTTACTGGAAACTGAGATTTAATTCTTTCAAGCATAAATCTGTTTGATTTTGCTTGGAAAAAGCTTAATTCAATTCGGCCGCTTTCGTCTGTAACTGTAACTTTTACTACTGATAAATTATTTTTCGTGTTGAATGCGGAAACAGATCTAATATACCCGAAAACTGTTGTATTTTCACCTTCTTTTAAGTTCCTAATTAGAGTTCTTGAAGAATAGTCAATATGTTTTTTAGGAAAATACATTATTAAATCTTGTGCAGTATAAATCCCAAGTTTATTTAATTTATATGCAATTTTGGGACCTACACCTTTCATGTACATTACGTCAGTATCTTTTGCTGGTTTAAGTTTGCTGCTTGTTTTGTTTGATATTTCTTCTTCTTTTTTAGGAGCGGTTTCTGATTTTAAAATTTTAATTAATCTGTCTATACTTTTTCTTCTTTCATTAATTCCTGCAAAAGGGTAGTGCTCAAAGATCTCAATAAGCACTGCCCATTTTGGATTTTTTTTAGAAAGTTTATAATATTTTTTTGCTTCATTTTTGATAAAGCTTGAAAAAGCCTGAGTTTTTCCATGAATATCAATGTATTTGTATTGAATTTCTATTTCAATAGCTTTTTTAAGTTGTTCTATATTATCAATCACTTAAACGTAAAACCTCATAGATATCCATTTTTTTAGCTTTACCGCGAATAGTAACATCTGCAATTTTTATTACATCAACAATTTCACTGACATATGAATATGTTGAACTGCTTATTAGCATGTTTGTCTTATATACTTTATTGTAACTTTCAATACGGCTTGCTAAGTTTACCATATCACCGATAACAGTGTATTCTAATCGCTTTTCAGAGCCAATATTTCCAACAAATGCTTCACCGGTATTAATACCTATTCCTATTTCAATTTTGGGTTTCCCTTCAAAGAGCCATTTTTCTTGCAATTGGTCAACTTTTTTAAGCATTTCACAAGCACATTTTACTGCATTTTGCGGGTGATTGATATCTTGAATAGGCTCTCCAAATATTGCCATTACAGCATCTCCGATGAATTTATTTATAACTCCGTTGTATTTGGTAATTATTGGTTCTATCTCTGAAAAATATTCGTTTAAGATTACAGATACTTCTTCGGCAGACATTTTTTCACTCATACTTGTAAAACCTCTAATATCTGCAAATAATACTGTTACATTAGCTTTTTTCCCGCCTAATTTAATATCATCAATATTTTGTACAACATTTTTCATAATATCTTGTGAAAGATATTTACCCATTGCATTTTTTATTTTTTCTTTGTTGCGTCCTTCCAGTATAAATCTATAAGAATATCCAAATATCATAGTGCTTAATTGTACAGCCAATGGTGTTATGACATATGGAATGGTATTGTTTTTAAAGCATAATATACAGAAAATAAAGTATAATATAGCAATTCCTATTAATGTAATTAATGATGGAATGAATGCTAAAAATCGTATTATTACAAAGGTTATTATACTAAGTAGAATTATGATTGAAATATTTTGCCAATTTGCAAATTTTACCAGGTATTCATTATCAATGAAGTTATTTAAAATTGTTGCTTGAATATCTACCCCTGGGTGTTTTAGGGAAATTGATGTCTCAAGTGCATCTTCAACACCTAGTGCATTAGCACCAACTAAAACTATTTTATTGTTAAATTCAGATGGATTAATAATCGGTTTTTGTTCATTATTTAAAAGCCTATTTGAATTTATAATATCTATTGCAGAGTAATTTTTGTGTGAATATTCTGAATTTTCATGTAATTTATAAAATTTTATTTTATGTCTAATATCTCCTTTTTTCTGGAATGCCGGAATTTTTAGCCCTGTTTTATCTACAATTATATATTTATTTGTAAGTGTAATTTTATCGGTATTATTTGCAAGTAAATATGCTCTTAGAGCTAGTGATGGATAGTAGTTGTCATTATAACCAATCAAGTCTGTAGATTCCCTAAGTACTCCATCTATGGCATTTGTTCCTAAATTTACTGATCCTGCATATTTTTGAGCATCAAAATATGGCTTAGGAAACATTGTTAAACTGTTGTAATTGCTGAATCTTGAATTATTTTTTGTTCTTTTATCTGTAATATCTATTGCAAATTTTTGGTTAAAATCTTTGTCATATTGGCTTCCAGAATTAATATCTTCATATTCCGTTCTTTGAGCCATATAGCCGCCAATGAAATTATCAGATTTTTTTACTGTTTCAAAAAAATAATTGTCAGATTCTGCCGGTCTTTCTTTATCTAAATTACTTAACACAGAATCAAAAATAACAACTTTTGCATTTGTATATTTGTTTAAGTATTCAAAAATTTCACCATATAAAGATCTTGCCCAAGGCCATCTGTATGTGTCAAGTGATTTATTGTCAATAACAATTAAAGATATGTCTTTGGATCCTTCCTTTATTGCAGAGGTAGAATTTATAATCATATCATAAATTGGATTTTCCCAAAAATTTATAGATATAAATGCAATTATAAAAACTAAAAATATATGTAAAAAAATTGATTTTATAAAGAAAGTTTTGCCCTTAAAAATTTTCATATCCCTTATCCCTTTATTTTATGATATAATAAATTTTGAAAAAAGGATAGTTTATGAAAGAAAATTTAATTAATTTATTGGCTGAAGAAAAGATTTTACCTATTTTAAGATGTAAAGATGCTCAATTGATGATTGATAGAGCTAAGGCATTGATTGATGCTGGTATAAAAGTTATAGAAATAAATGTAGAAAATCCTACTATTTATAAAGCTATTGAGGAAATTTCAAAATATGCAAATGTGTGTGCGGGTGGTATTATTACTTCTTTGCAGGCTGAAGCAGCAATATTGTCTGGTGCAAAAATATTATCTTCACCAATTTTTTCAATGAATTTAGTTAAGATTTCTAAAGATAAGCAAATTCCTTATATTGCAGGGACTTCAACTGCTAATGAAGCTTATAATGCGTGGAAAGCTCGTATTCCATTAATTAAAATTTATCCGATTACAGCTATGGGTGGAGCTATGTATATTGAAGATTTGTTAAGACCTATGCCATTTTTGAATGTTATGCCTTTAGGTAATGTAAAGATTGATGAAATACAATCTTATATAAATGCAGGTGCATCAGTAGTTGGAATTGGTAGAGATTTGTATGATGGGCTTTCTTTGTCAGAGATTACAGGTCGAGCTAAAAAAGTTATCAAGGATTTAAAGGGATAATATGAATACAAAATTAGACATTGTGGCTATTGGGGAGAGTTTAATTGAGTTGTCAACAAATGCGAATTTAGCATCGTCTGGTTGTTTGTATAAATATTATGGTGGTGACGCTTTAGCGACAGCTATTTCTGCTTTAAGAATGGGCTCTAAAGTCGGTTTTATTACTAGAGTTGGTAATGACCCTTTTAAAAATTATTTGCTTGATAGTTGGCAAGATGAAGGGTTAGATATTTCTCAAGTCAAGTTATCAAATGAGTCTAATGGTTTGTATATAATAGCCAGACCTTCTGTTACTGAAAAAGAAGTTATTTATTATCGAAAAAAAATTGCTCCGTCAAAATTATCAATAGATGATATTGATGAGGATTATATAAAATCGGCAGATATTGTGTATGCTTCTGGAGTTACACAATCTTTATCTCCTTCTGCTAATGAAGCTGTAGAATATGCTTTTAAATTAGCTAAAGATAATGGCATTTTAACTGCATATGATCCGAATTATCATAGTGTGTTAACGACTGCAGAAGAGGCAAGAGAAGCTTTTGCAAGAGTTGTCTCTTATCTTGATATTGTATTTTTAAATACAAAACATGATTCTGCAAATATTTTGGAGATAGAGTCTCCTGAAAATATTATAAAAAAATTGTGGGATGTAGGAGTTCAGATTGTTGTATTAAAAAGTATTACTCAAAAAGGCTATTATACAGGATATAATGGTAATATTACTTTTACTGATTTTTATACTTGTGACTATTTAGATACAACTTGTTCTGGTGATACTTTTAATGGGGGCTTTTTGCATGCTTTAAATCATGGGTTTACGCCTTTTGAAGCAACTAAATTTGCTTCAATTACTGCTGGACTTCAGGCTCAAGGAATTGGTGCTATTAAATCTATTCCATATAAGGATGAAGTATACTCACTATATAGAGGTAACAATGGTTAAGGTTGCAATTTCTGGATATTATGGATTTAAAAATTTTGGTGATGAAGCTATTCTTTCAGTATTAATTAATCACTTAAAAGCTCTTAAAAATGTTGATATCACTGTTTTTTCAAGTGATACTAATTATACTTCAAAAACTTATTCTGTTAACGCTGTTAAAAGATTTGATCTGAAGAATGTTATAAAAACGATACAAAATTCTGATGTGTTGATCTCTGGTGGAGGCAGCTTATTACAAGATGTAACGAGTTTGAAAAGTGTTATATATTATTCTTTAATAATTGCATTAGGACTTTTATTTAATAAAAAAGTTATAATATTTGCACAAGGTATTGGACCTCTAAATAAAAAATTATCTCAATTTATTGTAAGAAATTTACTCAAAAATTGCTCTTTAGTTACTGTGAGAGATGAAAAAAGTCTAGCTTTACTAAAAGATTGGAATATTGATGCTAAACTTGTGTGTGATCCTATTTATTCTCTTGATGTTGTGCAAGAATTTAGAGAAAATACTATTGGGGTTCAATTAAGAGAATTTAAAACTATGAATTATAACTTATTACATAAGCTTGCGTTGTTTATTGCAAATAAGTTTAGTGATAAAAAAGTTGAAATTTTTTCATTACAAGAATCTCAAGATTTAGAGTTATGCAAAAAGTTTGAGCAAATCTTAAAAACTTTAAATCCTGAAGTTAGTACAGAAATAGTTACTGATGATATTGTAAATAAAATTTCTAAATTAAGCTATTTAATAGCAATGCGTTTTCATGCTATTCTCGTTGCTTTAAAGTGTGGGATAAAGACATGTGCAATAAATTATGATGTAAAAGTAGAAAAACTTGCTAATGAGGCTGCTATACCTCTTATATCAATGGAAGCACATGAAAATTTAGAAGATGTTTATAATCAACTAGAAAATATAAATTCTGATAATTTATTAAAATTTTCTAAAACAAAAGTTTTTGATTGGTCAATGTTTGATGAATTATTGTTGAAATAGTTGTTTATAGCTATTTCTAACTGTTTTATCAAAAGCATTTGTTCCTTGTTGTCCAAGTAATGTAGACCATTTAGAAAAATCTTTTGTGTTAATTGTTCCATCTTTTGTGGTTTCATTATCCGAAGTATCTGTATCAAATGTAGTTATTGTTGCTGCTAATTCTTTCCAATCAGCATATCCATCACCATTTTGATCAATTTTGTTGAATGCGTTTAATGCCATTTGCTTTGCTTGAGATTTATGTTGTTCTGTTGCATTTGCGTCTAATTTACTTAGTTCGTTATTAACAAATTCATCTGCAGTAACTTTTCCGTCTTTATTACCTTGAGCATCAATGTTAGCACCAAAAGATTTTCCAAGATTGCTTACTGCAGTTCTATATTCTTCTGCACATTTTTGTTTATTTGTAGGATCAGTGTAATTATTAATTATGTCAAAATCTTTTGCTTTTTCTTCATTTATCATTTCATTTGTTGCGATATCAAAAGCTTTACCACTTTCTGTTTCTTGATTTTTGTCAAAATCTCCAGCATATTCTGCATTTGTTTTTTGCAATTGTTGCTGTTGTGTATATGCTGCTCTTTGGGCTTCTGC
>CAUDIU010000097.1 GCA_958449715.1 uncultured Clostridium sp.
CCACTTAGTGCGCTATTTTTAATAAGAGCAGAGTTTACGGTTGTTAAAAAGTTCGCAGGAATACTTCTGTCTGCATCCATAAATACATATGAATCAATTGTTTGGTCTTTAGATAATCTTTCAATAAGCATTGAAATAGCTTGATCTTTTCCTACAGTTCCAACACCTGTTATATTTATTAAATTTACAAAACTTTCATTAATAAAAAGTTGTTCAGAACCATCAGAGCAATTATCTAAAATAACAAACACTCTAAAATTGTTAATCGGATAATCTTGCATTTTCAATTCTTTAATAAGATTTTCTAATGTTAGTTTGTTATTTCTTGCATAAATAACAACAGCAAGATTATCTTTTTCTTCATATTGAGAATATCTTTTTTCAATTTTAAATGGTTTATCATTAAGATTTCTGATAGCTAGTGCTAAAAAATATAATGAATATACAGCTACGTATAAATATAAAATGTCTAAAATTAATTCCATAATAATCCTTTCACAATAATATTTTATGTAAAAGAAGACTAAAAATCCATTACATGTTAATAAATGTAATTAATTGTAGTTTTTATTATTAATATATGTTATAATTATAGTAATAAAAAGAAAGGAGCTATTTATGAGAAGAATTAAGAATATCGGGGGGGGGGCAATTTAGCAGCTCCATATAAAGGTTTTACCCTAGCAGAAGTGTTGGTCACATTGGGAATAATTGGTGTTGTATCCGCAATGACCGTACCTACTTTGATGCAAAATTACCAGAGAAAATCATATGTAACTCAGTTGCATAAAGTTTATAATGAGTTATCGCAGGCAATTGTTCAGTATCAAACAGACAGAAATGCAGTTAATTTAAAAGAAGCAGGATTAACTTCAATAGAAAGTGTAGAGAATTTTATAAGACAATATTTTAAAGTTGTTAAAGAATGTGAGACTTTGGATGGTTGTTTTGCAGATGAATATAAAAGAATTGATGGACAAAGTGCGTTTTTTGATGATGCTAAATCTTTTGTATTATCAAGCGGAGCTTCTATTAGAATATCATATACTCCAGGAGGAAATAACGGAAATTTGAATGTGTATTTTGTAATAGATGTAAATGGGATGAGAGGTCCTAATATTTTAGGACGTGATTGCTTTTTTGTTTTTATATACAATAATGGGGTAATTGATGATAATGCGGAAGATGTTAATATTTCAGCTCCATTGTCAAAAGAAGAACGAGAAACTCGTTTTGAAGAGGAATGTTTTTCAAATGGAACAACAGGGTGTTTTGGCAAAATTTTAAATGATAATTGGGAAATGACTTATTAAGTAAAAAGCTCTCTTTTTAAAGAGGGCTTTTTTAATATATTTATAATATTAATAAATTTAATAATACCCTCTTAAAAGTATTTCAGTCTAATGAACAATTTAAGTAATAATGGATAATAGGAATACAAAGGTTATTAATATGCTAAAAAAAATTTTTTTATATTTTAGTTTTATTTTATTATCAGTTATGCCTGTTGCAGCACAAAATTATGCACCGGATGAGCTTATAAATATAAGTGTCTATGAAAAGATTAATCCTGCTATAGTGTCGATTGATGCAAATTTAGATGATGGTTTTTCTGCAGGCACAGGTTGCGTAATAAGAGCTGATGGTGTTATTTTGACAGGATCTCATGTGATTGATGGTGCTAAAGAAATTGATGTAACTACATATGACGGGAAAGTCTATAAGGCTTCAGTTTTAGCTAAAATGGGGAAGAATAAAGATTTGGCGCTTTTAAAAATAGAACCGAAAAAATCATTGAGAACAATTGCTTTTGGAGATTCTGAAGATATAAAGGTTGGTCAAAAGGTTTTAGCTATAGGTAATCCCTTTGGTTTTTCTGGGACTTTAACATCAGGTATTGTGTCAAGAATTGATTATGCAAAAGGAAGAATTCAGACTGATGCTGCAATTAACCCAGGATGTTCTGGTGGGCCTTTGTTAAATTCTCAAGGGGAAGTGATTGGAATTTCTCAATCTATTTATAATCCGGATAATAATATTTCAAATATTGGAATTGGTTTTGCTATTCCTGTGAATGAAGCTAAAAAATTTATTGAAACTGCAAATTTGGGTAATACAAATTTGACTAATAAAAAACGATTTGCATTTAAAGAATAAGTTAAGTTTTTATAATCTTTCACTCTGTTTTAATTCTTTCGTGGTATAGTATTCTATATAAAACTAAGGAGGAATTATGACAGAGTTTTATTTTATGAATGGAGAATATGTTGATGCGACAAAGGCAATGATTCCTGTTCGTACGCATGCATTCCTTTACGGAACAGCTGTTTTTGAAGGTATTAGAGCATATTGGAATGAAGAAGAAAAACAATTATATGCATTCAGAGTGCCTGAACATTATGAAAGACTTCAAAGAAGTGCAAAAATTATGTGCATGGAAAGTCCTTATACAGTTGAAGAATACTGTGATATTACAAAAAAATTATTAGCAAAAAATAATTATAAACAAGATTGTTATATGCGTCCAACATTATATAAATCAGCTCAAAAAGTTGGACCTGGTCTTTATGATAATGAAGATTCATTCATGATTATTTCTAATAAAATGGGTGATTACATTGATACATCAAAAGGTTTGAAAGTTTGTGTATCAAGCTGGAGAAGAAACAGTGATAACGCTATTCCTCCTCGTGCAAAAGTTGCAGGTTCATATGCAAATGCTGCATTAATCAAAACAGATGCTCATAATATGGGATTTGATGATGCGATTGTGTTAGATGAAGCTGGACAAGTAACAGAAGGTTCAGCAATGAACTTATTCCTTGTTCAAAATGGTAAACTTGTAACTACTATGAAAACAGATAATATCTTAGTAGGTGTTACAAGAAATACAATTATGGAACTTGCAAAAGACGTATTAGGTATTGAAACAGAAGAACGTGCAATTGATAGAACTGAATTATATATTTCTGATGAAGCGTTCTATTGCGGTACTGGAGCTCAAGTAAGTCCTATTGTAAGTGTAGATAATAGAAAACTTGGTGACGGTAATGTTGGCGAAATTTCTAAATCTCTACAAAAACTTTATTTTGATGTTGTTAAAGGTAAAGTTGCAAAATATAAAAAATGGTGTATGCCAATTTATTAAAAATTTTATGCCCCTCTCTTTTGAGAGAGGGGTATATTTTATAAGAGAAAGAATATGATTGAATTTTTAGGGTTATGTGTCCAAAATTTAATAAGAAGTATAAAATACTTGTTTCAAGTTAGATTTTCAAGTGTTTTAGCTCAAGCAGCGGAAATTAGTTATGATTCTTTACCAATCTCTTTGATCATTGCTTTTATTGCAGCTGCTGTAATTGCAATTCAAGTATCTAAACAGTTTTTAATGAGTGGAGCAGAAGCCTATATTGGCGGCACAATCGCTGTTGTAATGATTAGAGAAATTGCGCCCGGTTTTGTTGCATTAGCAATAGGTGCAAGAGCTGGAACTGCTATTTCTGCCGAAATTGCTAATATGCAGGTTACATCTCAAGTTGATGCTATGAAAACTCTAAAAGTTGATCCTGTTGGTTATTATTTTACCCCAAGAATTATAGCAGGCATGTTGACTGTTCCAATGGTTGTTCTTTTGGCTGAATTTATCGGGATTGTTGGCGGAATGTTTGTATCACAAGCAACAATTGATTTACATCCTGCAAGGTATATGAATTCAGCTTGGTTATGGATTTCAACAAGAGACATTTATATAAGTCTATTAAAAGGTTCTATTTTTGGAGGGCTTATAGCTCTTGTTTGCGCAACTCAAGGGTTCAGTACAAAAGGTGGCGCAAAAGAAGTTGGTAATTCTACGACACAAGCTGCAATTCTTTCAACTATTTATATGTTAATAGCTGATTTTCTGATAAATTTAGTATTTTATATAATCAAATAAAAATTATGCTAAATATTTTTGGACAGATTCTTTTGTAAACACTTCAATACTGTCTTGTGAATGTATGAATATCATGCAGCTAATAAGTGATTTAAGTGTTTCAAAATCAGAGAATGATAATTTATATCTTAAATCTTCCATATTATTTGCTAAGAATTCCATAATGATAGTTTTGTTATCAAATACTAAATTCGCAAAGTAATCAAAAGATTCTTTTGATTTAATTCCTTCAAGATAAATAATGTCAGGGGATTGGAATTCTATAAAGCGTGAGGCTTTATCCATATTAAATCCTACGTTTTCATTTAATTCGCATTGATGAACATTTTTGAGATTGTATTTTGCAATGCTCTCAAGTGTCATAATATTTTTATTCTTATCAGCTGCTTCTATTAGCAGTGAATATATAATATGAGTTTTCCCGCTTAATGGAGAGCCGCATACAATTATAATTCCAGGATTATTTAATGCTGATTTAATTAAATTTAAGCTGCTGTTTGATTTAATAATTTCATTAAGATGTCTTGGAGGTTTGTATATTTTTAGAAAAATTCTTTCTCCCATAATTGTTGGGAAAGTTGAAATACTCGCTATTACATTCATTTCATCTACTTTAAAACTCAGTTTGCCTAATTGTGGAACTTCTGATACAGAAGCATCAAGCTCTGCAAGTGTTTTTAATTTGGCTACAAATGAGGAGGCAAGAACTGATGGAATATTTCCTTTATTTAGAATTTCTCCGTTCTTTTTAAAGTTTACTCCAAATCCGCTGTCTTCATGTTGGAAAGTTACTTCATGAACGCTTTCAAGGATTGCTTGTTTTAGGATTGCACGAATAATTTTTTGCATATGATTATCAGATAAATCTTCACTATGCAATTCATCTTTCCAATCAAATTCAATAGCATCTTGTGTTGAAATTTCGCCTACAGATTCATCTGATTTGTAATATTCATCAATTTTTTTTTGAATGCTTGCTTCTGATGAAATAACAGGTTCAATAGAGCATTCTGCTGTTTCTATAATTTTATCTATTGCAAATAAATCTAAAGGATCAGACATTGCAACTGTAAGAGTATCTTCTATTTTGAATAGAGGTATAATTCTGTATTTTTTAGCATCAGAAAAACTAATATATTTAAGACATTTCGGGTCAAGTGTATAATCGTCCAAATTTACATATGGAATGTGCAATTTAGCTTCTAAAAATTTTAAAATAGCATCTTCTGTGATTACACCAGAATTGATAAGAGCTTGACCTATGTTTATTTTTTGAGCGTTAGCAATTTCTTCTGCTTGTTCAATTGTCTCGTATGGTACAAGTCCAGCTCTTACAAGGTCATATTTTAATTTTTCTAATGTTTTGTTTGTAACTGAGGTTTCCATTTTATTTTAAATATTCTTCTACTTTTTTTACTACTTCGTCTAATTCAAAAGGTTTGGTAATGTATTCATCAGCACCGGTTTCTTCTCCGATTAGTTTATCTTCTTCTTGAGAACGTGCAGTTACCATTAATATTGGAATATTTTTATATTTAGCATCGTATTTTAAAAGTCGGCTAATCTTATATCCGTTAATTTTAGGCATCATAACATCAAGAATGATTAAATCAGGGATAATTTCTTTTGCTAATCTTAATCCGTCTTCTCCGTTATATGCGCAGTAGCAAGTGAAATCAGATGCTTCAAGCACAAATTTTAAACTTTCTACAATATCTTGTTCGTCATCTACTATTAAAATCTTTTTCATACATTCCCCTATCAAAGTCTTGTATATTAGTATTATAGCATATTAAAAATCTTCTTCTATATTCTTAATATTTTTTAATAGGAAATGCCTTAAATAGCAATATTTTTTTTGATAGTTTTTATAATTTTTGTGTAGTACTA
>CAUDIU010000098.1 GCA_958449715.1 uncultured Clostridium sp.
CCGAACGTGAAAGCGAGGTTTATACAACAAGGATTGCAAAAATAACACCAGATGTTATGAGCAGACTACAATTCGCTATTGAACAACGTGTAAACAAACTTGGTGTTGCTGAAACTGTTGTTCAACAAGTTGGAGAAAAAAGATTATTAATTGAAATTCCTAACGTAACCGATTTGAAAGAAGCAAAAGCTTTTATCGGTGAAACTGCTCAATTGGAATTCAAAAAAGAAGGAAAAGCTGCTGACGGATCTCCTATTTGGGTATCTACAGGACTAACTGGTAGAGATTTATCTAAATCAACATTAAGTACAGATTCAACAGGTCAATGGGTTGTATCATTAGAATTTAATGCTGAAGGTTCTAAAAAATTCGCAGACTTAACTAAAGCATTAGTTGGTCAACAAATGGCAATTTTCTTTGATGGAGAATTACAATCAGCTCCTCGTGTAAACGAAGCTATCTACGGCGGTAAAGCTCAAATTTCAGGCGGAGACAGCGGATTTGCTTATGATGAAGCTGAAAGAATGGTAAATTTATTAAACGCAGGTGCATTACCTGTTCCTGCTAAAATTGTTGAAGAAAACACTGTAGGACCTACATTAGGCGCAGATAGTATTGCAAAATCTAAAAAAGCAGGTATTATTGGACTTTCTGCTGTTATGATATTTATGATAGCTTTCTATCACGTACCGGGTCTAATTGCAGATATCGCATTAGTTATTTACAGCTTAATCTTATTTGCATTATTCAAAACAATACCTGTAACATTAACTCTTGCAGGTATAGCAGGTTTTATCCTGTCTATCGGTATGGCAGTAGATGCTAATATTCTTATTTTTGAAAGAACAAAAGAAGAATTGAGAGCTGGCAGAAATTTATTTACCGCAATCAATTCAGGCTTTGATAGAGCATTCACAAGTATTTTCGATTCAAACATGACTACAATTATCACTTGTACAATCCTTTATCTGTTAGGTACAAGTGTTGTTAAAGGCTTTGCCCTTACTCTTGCACTCGGTGTAATTGTATCTATGTTCAGTGCAATCACAGTTACTAAAAACTTCATGCACTTAATCTTTGGTACTGGAGAATTAAAACATCCAGCATTATTCGGATTAAGAAAAGATGAAATCGGACAAAGCTACGAAGCTACAGAAACAAAACGTGAAAAAGCTCGTTTTGGGATCTTAGATTAATAAAACATGGAACGAAATAAATTAAGAAAGGCAATATAATGATAAATACAGGAAAGAAAAATTTAGTTCATGTTGTAAAATACAGATGGTGGTGGATGCTTCTAACTACAATTTTGTTAGTACCTGGGATTATCGCAATGATTTATTCATCTGTAACTTACTCAAATCATGCTCCTATGAAAGTAGGTATTGATTATACAGGCGGTACTATTTTACAATACGGACTTGAACAAAAATTAGGCAACAGCGACGTTGCAAAAACTCGTGAAACATTAGAAAAAGCAGGGATTGAAAATCCTTACATTCAAATTTTGAACGTTAACAACGATCAGCAAAAAAATACTAAATCAAATATTAATTCTATAATTTCAATTAGAACTAAGTTTATTGATAAAGATTCTGCCGATCAAGATAAAATTACAGAACAATTAAAAACAGAATACACAAATCCAGAGTTAATTTCTGTAAGTTCTGTAGGGCCTACAATGGGTAAAGAATTATTCAAAAACTCATTAATCGCAGTAACTTTAGCATTCTTAGGTATTGTAGCATATCTATCATTCAGATTTAGATTTGATTATGCACTAGCTGCAATTTTAGGTGTATTGCACGACGTTATCTTTGTATGTGGAGTATTCTCAATACTAGGCTTGTTATACAATGTTCAAATTGATGGTTTATTTATTACAGCAGTATTAACAGTTATCGGGTTCTCAGTTCACGATACAATCGTTGTATTTGACAGAATTAGAGAAAACTTAAGATATTATTCAAAGAAAATGTCTTTTGGAGAAATTGTTGATGCTTCAGTAAATCAAACTTTAACAAGAAGTATAAATACTTCATTAACAACATTAATTACATTATTAGCCTTATATTTCTGGGGCGGTGTAACAACAAAAGACTTCGTTCTTGCAATGATATTAGGTATTGCAATCGGTACTTATTCAAGTATCTTCTTCTGCAGTATGTTAGTTGATTTCTGGAATGACAAACAACAAACAAAAACAGCTTAAGTTTAACAATAAAATAACAAACAAAAAAATACCTCTTATTTAAAGAGGTATTTTTTTATAAAACTGCTTTTATTGCTTCAATCATACCAGTTTCATCTGCAACATTTTTTCCTGCAATATCAAACGCTGTTCCATGTCCAGGAGAAGTTCTTATTATATCCAGCCCTATTGTCATATTAACAGTCTTATCTCCAGCAACAGTTTTAATAGGAATTAAACCTTGGTCATGATAATTCGCAATACAACAATCATAATTTAACGCTTTAATAAATAAAGTATCGGCAGGCAATGGATTTGTAATATTCACACCTTTCTCTCTTAATTCATTTACTGCAGGGATTAAAATATCAATTTCTTCTTGCCCTAAAATTCCATCTTCTCCAGCATGAGGATTAAATCCGCAGAGTGCAAATTTTGGCTCTATAATTCCTAAATTTTTTACAAAAAATTCTTTTAAATTCAGGATTTTTTCAACAACCATATTTTTAGTAAGATTAATATCTTTCAATGCAACATGGCGAGTTAAAAGTAACACTCTAAAATTACCTGCAACAAAAAGCATTTCAGCTAATTGATTATCATGAGCTAAATATTTTTGCAAAATTTCTGTCTGCCCATTAAAATTATGCCCTGCAAGATAAAGCGCATTCTTTGCAACAGGTGCTGTCACAATAGCTTCTGCTCCAATTTCACAAGCTAATTTAACAGATTGAAATGAAAATTCTCCTGCTTCTTTTGTAATCATCCCAGGACAAATATCAGAATCATAAGGGATCTCAATAATCTCATAATCCTTATCTAATTTTCCATAATAATCTAAAATTTTTTTATTAGAAATTAAAGCAATCCTATTTTGAGGCAAATCTAATTTATTCAATGCTTTTATAGTAATTTCAGCACCAATACCATTTGGATCACCTGTTGTAATAACAATCTTAGGCATCTTGCAATCCGCCATGAGTTTCAAAATATCTCAAAATATCAATTAATGTATTTGCAGTTCCAAGATTTCCTGATTTAGTAACAATCCATTGAGCATTATGGTCAAGAGTAAGAGCAATTGCAGGAGCTACTTCATCTATTAATTGTAATTGATAAGCTCCAATAGCATTACAACACTTATAGGAAGTTTCCCCGCCTAAAGTAATAAGAATAGCTTCTTTTTTTGCTAATACTCGTTTGGTCAACTCTGCTAAGAAATCAGTAATTACAGTTGCTAAATTTGCTTTAGTCAATTCAGCATTTAGTGAATCTTCTGAAAAACCGTCAAAATCCTTAATCAGATGAGAAGTATGAACAATTACAGTATTATCAAATCTTAAATTAGATACAACCCTGTCAACTAATTCATCTTTTACACCTTCTAAAACAGTCTTCAAATCAAGACTTATAGATAAAACATCTTCAAATTCATCACTATTTTCAAGCTTTTCAATCTGATTAGCAGTAATTTGTGTAGCACTACCAGATACAATAAATTTAGGTAATCTAGGAAATGTTTTTATAATATGTTCACAATCTAAATCTGCAAACCAAAATTCACTCAATGCTTGAGCAAATGCAGCTGTCCCAGCAGGTAAAATTTTATAATCACATTTCTTTATAGCCAAAGCAACCTGTTCTATATCAACAGTTGATACGGCATCTGTAATTATTAATTTTTTACCTTCATTTATTAATTCATTAATCTTTTGTAAAATAGGACCTGCACCTTTCATAATAGTTTTTAATTCAATTTGTCCTATTAAATTCTGATACTCAGGTAAAATTTGGGATTTCAACAATGTAGGCAAATGAGATTCAAAAATTGGAGAATGCGGATCTCTAGCCATTTCCGTACGTTCTATCGGAATACCTCTTAAAAGATGATAACCTCCAACTGTAGTTCTTGTCTCTGCCGGGAAAGCAGGCAATACAATTGAGGCATCATAATTTAATGCAGCTAAGATTCCTAAAACTTCTACAGCAATATTACCTCTTACGGTAGAATCAATTTTTTTATAAAAATAATCAGGATTTAACTTTTCTTCAAGCATTTTTGCAGCTTTTAAGACTTTTTCATAAGCAATTTCTGGCTCAACATTTCTTGATTCTGTAGAAATAGCCCAAGTTTGAGTATTCTTTATATTTAAAGGTTCAATTTCATCAGACAGTAATATCTGCGTATTTGCCCCTTTTAAATGGAATTGAAGAGCAGTATCATTTGCTCCTGTTAAATCATCTGCAATTATACCTACAATATTTGAATTAATTATCATAACTGATCTTGCTCAATATCTCTTTTTGAACCTAGTAATCTTATACTGCTTGCAATGATTAGAAAATTTTCTCTTTCATTGCCTGTAGCTTTATCAGTCCATTTATTTTGACCAATTCTGCCATCTACAGCAACCTGAACACCTTTTTTTACATATTCGCCTGCAAATTCAGCTAATTTATCCCATACATCGATATTAAACCAATCGGCTACTTCAGATTTTGTTTTAGGATCCCAACGATTTACCGCTATTGAAAAATTAGCTTTTACTTTTCCTGATTCAAAATATTTTATTTCGGCATCTCGGCCTACTCTACCGACTAAGACTGCTGTGTTCATTTCTTTACCTCTTTTCTTTAATAATGATATTTTATAACAAATAACAAAAAATTTTCATGCCTGTAAAAGCTATGTAACTTTTTGTAAAAACTTAATTTATATAATAACAATAAATATATTTACAAGTTTTAATAAATAATGAAATTCAAAGGAGATTAAGTATGCATATCTATCCAGTCCAAAATAAAGATAACAGAGCTCAAAACAATATAATGGCAATTTCTACAGGAATTTGTGCAGGAACTGCAGGAGCAATTGCAGGTTCAACATACGCACCAAGAGCTGCTAAAAATTTAGATGAATTACTAAATGCAAACTCTGATGTTTTTTTCAAAACTATTGATAATATGCAAAATACTAAATCTCTAGATGCTATTTCAAAATCTTGGGGACTTATTCCAGCAAGAGCAGTATTAGATAACTTAGAAGTCAGAATAAACAATGCTTTTCCTGGAGATAAAATATCTTCAGCAGAGTTTAAACAACAATTAATTAAACAAGAAAAAGATGCAAAAAATGCAAACAAAAAAATTGATGCATTTATAAATTATTTAACTAATAAAAAAGGCCAAAATATTTCTTTAGAAGAATATTTTAACGAAATCAAAAAAAGAGATATTCTCCCTGAAAATATTATCAATATTGTAAAAAAAGATATCGTTGAAGCAATCGGAGAAGACGGATATAAAGCACCTAACCCAATTAATGACACAACTATTGATATGTTTAAGTCTTCAAGAGATATCGCAATTAATGTAACAAATAAAGAATTAGAATTATATAAAAATTTATCAAAAATTGAAAAAAATGGGTTCTTACATAAAAAAGATATGCTTAAATCTACAAAAAAAGAAATTAAACCAGTTGTAGATAATATGT
>CAUDIU010000099.1 GCA_958449715.1 uncultured Clostridium sp.
AATGCAGCCATTTGGTTCCAGTATTGTCCGTGTTTATTCAAATCCCACATTTCAACTTTATGTTCAGTTGTTCCTTTATATTTTGGTTGAGGGATTGAAATTGGTTGTATTTCTGGAGGAGTTATTTCTGGTATTGGAATTTGTACAGGTGCTGGTTCAATTGGTTCAGGTCCTGGTTTACGATCAAGAATTTTTTGTCTTGCCGCAACTTCTGGAGTGCCACCATGGTATTTTACATTTTTCATAGTAAATAGACCTTGAATTGCTCCTGTAATACCTCCTGATATTGCCATTCCAATTGGTACACTCATGTCAAATTTATGTCTTCCACTTGTAGTACCTTTAGCTTCGACTTCGCCTTCGGCAGTTACTGTTCCTTCACCTTGGACTTCGCCTTCAACGACTACTGTTTTTTCAAATTGAACTTCACCTTTAGCGTTTACAGTTTGTTTATAATATACTTCTCCTTCGACAGGTACTGTACGTTCAAAGTGTACTGTGCCATCAACGCCTACTGTCTTTTTGAAGTATGCTTCACCTGAATAATGTTCAGTTCCACTTGCTTCCCAAGGTTCTATGATATTTGTTTTTGTAGAATCTACAAGTTCACCGTTTTCCCAGTAATTATTTACTACTGAACTTGTTGTTTCTCCATTTGCATGCCAGTTTACATCGCCTTCATAAGGTGTGTAGCCGTCTACTGTTACTTCTGTATGATATGGAATATCTTCATCAATTACGACAGCATCTTTGTATTTTGCGTATCCTTCAACTGTTACAGGTTGTTCGTATTGAACTGAGCCACTTACTGTAACATTTTGAGAATATGCTTGTTTGTATTGATAAGCTACATCTTGTGAATATTTAATGATATCAGCATAATCACTATTAACAATTTTTGTACAAGCAAAGCCTTCCATTAAACAACCGCCTGCAAAACCTGCTAATGCACCTTTGAAAGCTTGTTTAGCTACATGTCCAGCTCGCATTAAATTTGTTTTATCGTATTCTTTATCAAGACCACAAATTTTTGCGCATTTACCTTGGAAGAATCTGTCTTTTTGTTTATCTTTAGCGGTCATATGACCAAGTTTCATTTCAATGTCAGGGTTTTTTCTTAAAAATTCAGCTCTTGTTTCTGGATTTGCATATTCAGGATATTGTTTAATTAATTCATTTTCATATTCCTGTAATTTTGCGTGATCCATACCTCGTTTACGGTTTTTGATACTTGTCATGTAATCGGCATTATTATATGGATCTTGTTCATCTGTTGTATCTATTTCATTTTCATTAGAAATACCAACAAAGTAATCTTTGAATTTTTGGCTACTGAATTTATAAGATTTTCCATTTTGAGAAAAATCTCCTTTTTCACCTTCTTTAGCTTCTTCACAGAATAAATCAGGATTTTCCATTACATAATTTCGCATTTCTTTTGTTAATGCTTTATTATTGTCATCTTCTTTCCAGGTTCCGTCTTTATCCCAGTGAATGACTCTATTTTTTACTCGTTCTTCTGCTAGTTCTCGATTTAATTTAGCTTCTGCCATGTAATTAATTAAATCTTCTTTATTATTTTCAATATCTTTTATTTCTTCTTGTTTTGCTTTAACTAATTCTTTAGCAGCTTTTTCTTTTATTTTTGCAGCTTTTTCTGTATCTCCTTTTGCAATTGCTTCTTCATATTTCTTTTGATATTCTTCTGTTGTATTAATTGCATGGTTGAGATGTCTGTTTTGAATTAATGAATTAGCCATTCTGCTATATGTGCTGTCTTCAAGTTTTACTGTTTCATCTAATGCTTCTCGATGAGCAATTAATTTGATTTCAGCAGGGGTCATTTCTTCTTTATTTCTGATATAGTTTTCTTTATGTGTTTCATGGAATGCTTCATTATATTTTAAGCGTGCTAATTCTGCGTTTTTAGGATCTGAGTAATATGCTAATTTTTTATTTAATGCTTGTTTAAATTTTTCTGTTTCTGCTTCTGTTGCAAATTCTTTCATATAACGGTCTTTTAACATAATTCGTCCGTCAACTGATTTTGCTCCGTTTTCTAAAGATGCTGCAATTTGTTCTTTTTCTTTAGCATATACAACATCTGCAATATCTGTTTTTAAAATTGATGGATCTTTTTTATATAATTCTGTATATTCTTTTTTATATTGTTCAAGTTTTTGTTTTTGCAACATATCATTATCAGCAAGAGCAATTTTAGGTTGTTCTGGAGTTTGAATTGCAGTTCTTGCAGCAGCCGATTCTACAGCAAGGCCTTTTACTTCATTATCAGCTTTTACTGCTTGGGCATTTCCGATTGGAACATTTGAAGTGTATGTCCCATCTGCATTTTTTGTAAATGTTCCATTTTTTACTAAAGCTTCTAATTGTTCTGGTTTAATTTTTGCAATGTACTCATTTGGGACGATTTGATTTGCACACATAATTCAGTCCTTTCTTTCAATCTTCACTCTATTTATTATTCATAAGCATGAAAATTGAGATATTTTATACTTCTCTATGTCCATGTAAAAACATTTTATAACCTCAAATTGCGCAGAATCAGCAAAATTTTTACATTAATTTTTAAAACCCTTGATATTAGTGAATTTCCGGCGTTATATTCCCTTAACAATTCTTAATATTTGTATCTATATATTATATATAATATATATACTAAGTTGAAAAAGATATATAAAAATAAAATAAAATATTAACTTTTGTAAAAAAGGTATAGAAAACAGTAAAGTTTGAAATAAAAAAAACGTTTATATACATGTAATATAAAGTGTTTACGTGCAAAAAAATCGAGGTCTAATGATGAAAAGACAGGGAATAAATAGAAAAAGATTGATAGCATTTGCATTAAGTTTTTTATTAGTAATGCAACAATCATTAGCATACCAAGTATTAGCACAATCAACAATTACTGATGGTGCTGGTAATGCTATTGGACAAAAGCCTGGTGGTGGTTATGAATTTAGACCAGATGCCGTAAATGGAGATGTTGGTTTTAAACAATTCCAAGATTTCATACTTGGCAAAGGTGATGTTGCTAACTTTATATATCAATGGATGCAAAAAACAGGTCAAATTAACCCTGATGGTACTATTCAATGGGATACAAAACAAGGTGATATTAATACATTTATTAACCTTGTAGATGGTCAGGTTAATATTAATGGTATTGTTAACGCTTTACAATCTGTCGGAGGTGGATTAAAAAATGATGGAAACCTTGTTTTCATTTCTCCACAAGGTATGGTTGTTGGCGCTTCAGGTGTATTAAATGTTGGAAGTTTATCTGTTATAACTCCAAATCAAAGTGGTTATGATACTTTAAAATCAACATTAAATTTACCTGCTGCTCAATATATTCCAGAAGAAGCTACAGTTGTAAAAGTTGATCCGGATGATCCAAGCACTTGGACAATGGAAATTAATAAATATAGTGATTATAAAACTAATGTTCAAAATGTAAGTACAACATTGGACTTAAGTTCAATAACACCAGGAAATGAATCCGGTAATGTAATTAATATTGACGGAGCTGTTATTGCAAGAGGTAATGTTGAACTAAAAGGTGGCAACGTTGCTATTGGTAATGGTGGATTATTGGTTGCTGGTGTTGGCGGTAATACTGATGTTTTAAAAACTGAAGATGCAGCAAAAACATTATTTGATAATCTTGTAGCTACTGATAATATGACATCAGGTAATGCTTTTGCAAGTTCTAACGGTAAAATAACTATTGTTTCTAAAACAGGTACATCAATTGCAGATGGTGGAATTGTAAGAAACTATGGTAATGGTGATATTACAATTACAAATAGTGGTAATAACGGAATAAAAATTGCCGGTGAATTATCAAATCCAAACGGAACAACTAATATTACAAATAATGCAGGCGGATTACTTGTTGCATCTACAGGTGTTATTAAATCAGGTGCTCAAGGTAATAATGGTAATTCAAATCTGTTAGTTTATAACGATGGTAATGGCGGTATTGATATTCAAGGTAAAGTTAATATTAATCATGGAAATAAAACTAATACTGTCCAATTTACTAACAAAAATTCAAATATGACATTAGGTCATACAAGTAATAAAGATAATATTTCTTCAAATGCAGATGTAAATATTGATATTACAAATGGAAATTTATTAAATAATGGGGTAACTCACAATTTAATTGCAACTACAAATGGTGCTAATTTAAACTTAGATGTTACAAATGGTGCAATTGGTGAAGAAGTTGGCCCTAACGATGGTGTTTATACAGGAATTGGCACCAATGCAAGAGATTTGTCTAAATCAGTTAATGTTTCAATTGATGGTAAAATTAAAGCTACAAGTACAAAAGGTACTAATGAATCATTAATTAATTTAGCAAGTTTAGATAAAAATATGAATGTTGATCAGATTAAAGCTGATGGTCGAGTAATTTTATTAGCAGATGATTCAACTAATAAAGGTCAAACTCCATATGATATTGTAAATGCTTCATCTGATCCAAGTAAACCAAATGTTGAAGGTGCTGGTATTTCAATTATTGCAAGTGGCAATATTGGAGAAGACGGTAATGCTTTAACATTTAGACAAAATAACGGAAGTTATGGCTCTGTAGATGATCAATTAAACCATACTGATGATGCAAAATATGGCGTTGATATGCTTGCTATAAAAGATATTAACGTAAAAGGTATGGATGCCGATAATGGTGATAAATTAGAAACTAATGTTGGTGGATTAATTTCACGTGAAGGTTCTATTAATGCTGAATTTTCAGGAGATACATTTATTCGTGAAACTACTGCGAAAAATGAAATTAATTTAACTACTCGCGGTAAAAATATGTATATTGAAAATTTAGGTGAAGTACCAACATATCCTCAAGATTATTATGGACCAAATGAAAATATTCACCCTGATAAAGTAAAAATTACAGCTTTAGATTTAGGAACATCTTGGGATAATCCTGATGATCATAGTAACGCTGCAGATTCTACAATCATAATAAAAAATGGTACAATTGAGGGTCAAGGTCAAGGCAGACCTGCTCATGAACAAGATTTAACACTTGTTGCAGATAATGCATATGCTGGTGGATACCATTTCCATATGGGTAAAGATAGAGGTGTTAAATCAGATGATCCATTAAGATTTAATCTATCATATTATGAAGAAGATGCAAGAACAAATAAAATGACAACACCTGAAGGTGAAACAGTTTCAATAAGAGCTAAAGCTGTAAGACCTGATGATGTTACAGCAATAGGTCAAGATGAAGCTGATCGTAATTACTATTATGGTGGAAGTTCTCAAGGCGGAGATGAAGGCTATGATGGCGTAAAAGATGATAATGGTGATTATGTAGATAATCCAAATGGTGATCAACAAGGTGATGAAAATGATGATGATAACTTAGTTGTTCCAAAAGATGATGAAGAAATTATTGATACTGATGCTGATTCTGATACAGATGTAGATACAGATACTGATACCGACATAGATACTGATATCGACACAGATACAGATACCGATACAGATGTAGATACAGATACTGACACAGATACTGATATTGATACTGATACTGATGTAGACACAGATACTGATACAGATACTGATGTGGACACTGATA
>CAUDIU010000100.1 GCA_958449715.1 uncultured Clostridium sp.
TATGGTGCTTTAGGAATGGCTAAAGAAGGATATAAATATGATAAAATTTTAAAAAATTGGGTATATATAAATTATTATTTAGGAGATTTTAGTATGGAAGATTGTATTAACACTTGCGATGAGGGCAGAGTTAAAAAAGCTAAACGCATGAAGATTTTTATCTCTTTTGCTGCCGGTATGGCAGGGCTTTTATTTGGTCTTGATATTGGTGTAATATCAGGAGCTTTGCCTTTTATTACTACGCATTTTGAATTGACAAGTCGTTTGCAAGAATGGGTTGTAAGCACAATGATGTTAGGTGCAGCACTTGGTGCAATGTCTACCGGTTGGATTTCTTTCAAATTGGGTAGAAAAAAGAGTTTGATGTCTGGTGCAGCATTGTTTGTATTAGGATCAATCGGTTGTGCTTGTGCTCCGAACGTTGTAACTCTGTTAATTTCTAGAGTTATGCTTGGTTTTGCTGTCGGTATAGCATCTTATGTTGCTCCTTTGTATCTTTCTGAAATGTCTGAAAAGGAAGATAGAGGAAAACTTATTTCTATGTATCAAATGATGGTAACAATAGGTATTCTTGTTGCATTTATTTCTGATACCATATTTAGTTACGGTGGTCATTGGAGATTAATGCTAGGAGTTATAAGTATTCCTGCATTATTGTTGATGGTATCTGTATTTGGATTGCCGGATAGTCCTAGATGGTTAGCATCAAAAGGCCATTTTGAAAAAGCAAAAGATATTTTAAGAATGCTATCTACTACTGATGCGAAGGCAGATGGAGAGTTATCTGAAATTCGTGAAAGCTTGAAAGTTAAACAGGAAGGCTGGGGACTTTTCAGAGCTAATAAAAATGTCCGTCGTGCTGTATATCTTGGAATGTTATTGCAGGCAATGCAACAATTTACAGGTATGAATGTAATTTTGTATTATGCGCCTCAAATATTTAAACATGCAGGATTTGCAAATACTGAACAACAAATGATTGCAACTGTAATTTGTGGTTTGACAAACTCATTAGCAACATTAATTGCGATGAGAACTGTTGATAAACAAGGTAGAAAACCTATTTTGAAAATTGGTTTTGCAGGCATGGCAATGGGTTCATTCTTGTTAGGTTTGTGCCTATATATGATAAATGCAGGATTTAGTGCATTATGGATTTCTATTTCTGCTATTGTAATGACTTTATTCTTTATTACAAGTTTTGCAATGAGTGCAGGTCCTGTTATTTGGATTTTGTGTTCAGAAATTCAACCATTGAAAAGCAGAGATTTTGGTGTAGCTTGCTCTACTACTACAAACTGGATTGTAAACATGATTATCGGTGCTACATTCCTTACATTGATTAATACATTTGGTATTGCAGTTACATTCTGGATTTACACTGCATTGAACTTGTTATTTATTGTATTGACAATATTATTAATACCTGAAACTAAAGGTATTTCTCTTGAAAATATAGAGAAAAACTTAATGGATGGTAAACCTCTTAAAGAAATTGGTGTTTAACAATAAAAAAACGCTTGCATTTAATGCAAGCGTTTTTTTTATGCAGTAATTTTATTATCTGTTTTTTCGTTATGATGAGATTTGTTTTTGTATATTGAATAACTGCCGCCTATTGCTGTTAGAATCCCTGCTGTAATCCATAATATTTTAGATGGTTTAGTATGTTTTGTGATGTTTTCTGAGGAAATAAGTTTAATATTGTCATCAGTAATATCTTGTATTCCGTTTACAATATTGGCTTCTTTTTCTGTTAAAATATCTCTGAATTTAACAATTTTTGAATACAATTCATTATGAGATTTGTCAAATCCTTTTGCTTTAAAGATTTTTTCAAGAGAGTCCATAATATTATATCCGTAGCCTTCTTGTAAAGATTCTTGGTAAGCTTTTTTATAGTCTGCAGGAACTTTGTATCTGAAATTTAAGTGAATATCCCCTTCTTTTTCGCAACAATGTCCGTTAAATCTTTCTTCACGACCAAAAACATCTATAAAGAAAAACATGTTATTTTTAGCCATTGTGATTTCTGCAAATTTGGCTTTTGCGAATTCTATTGGGTTTTCTAATACATCTTTAGGGATATTAAGAATTTTTGATAAAGGATTAATGTTTTTATTTTTATGAATATTATTGTAGTTACATACATCAGGTATTCCGTTTGCAATTTGTCTTAGAGGTTGAGGATCGTGATTTCCTACTCCAATTACAAATTCATCAGGAGACCATTTATGATGATTTAAAAATGCATCATTTGATCCCCAATCATCGCCCATATATGTGCTACCATATACTTTTACTCTATTTTTTATAGGTTCTATTAATTTACCGTCTTTAAACGCTGTGAAATCATCAGGACCTGCATCAAACTCATAAATTATATTATGTAGATCAAAATCTTCCCCTTTAACTTCTTTAACCCATTTTTCGATAAGATTTACTAGGTCACTACCCATTTCTTTTTTATTTTCATTTAATATTCTTGTTTCTCCTTTAGGAGTAATAATTGGAGTGACATAATTCCAAGCGGCATCAACTCTTAGCATGTCATATCTTTTGGCTGCAAGTTGGAATTTCATTTTTAATAATTTATGAGCATCACTTGTTTCATCTAATATGTTGTCATAATTTAATGATGGAATTTCCCAAGTTGGTACGCCTATAAAATGGTCTTTTTTAAATGCATTTGGGAATGCTCTTACTTCATCATCTGTAAAATTAATTGCAACATCTCCACATAGTTTAAGCCCTTTTGTGTGAAGATTCTCAACTCCTTTTTTATGATGTTCTTCTGCAAGGAATTGTTTAAATTTAAAAAATTCTTGATCGGGTTCATGATCTCTTTTAAAATTTAGCCAGTTATTGTTTTTTTCTACAAATTTTTTATATTTTTGTTTTAATTCTGTATTATTATCAAGTTTGTTAAATCTTTCAAAAGCTTTTTTTAGAGCGTTGTTTTGAGAATTGTCATTTCCCATTATATTTTCAAAATTTGCTATTTTATTTTTTAGATTTCCTGAATTATTTTTCACAATATTTTCATATTCATCTTTAGTTAGTAAATTATTATACTCATTTGTTGTTAATAATTGAGGATTAATATTTTGATTCCCAAGGGCAAGGGCTGAACCGTCATAATGTATACCATAAAAATCACCTTCAGGCAGGTCTTGTACAACATTAAAATCAATATATGTTTTCATATAATCAAGATAATCAATAGCTTCTTTTGAGGATAAATTCCCGACTCCTGTGTTAAAAGAGTCTGCTTGAGGTAAACTTGTTGACGGCATTATAAAAATAGAATTCCCGGTTTGTCCTGATAATTTTTTCCCTTCTTTTAAAGTGTTTTTAAACTCCTCAATTTCCTCCTGTTTTAAAGCTCGCCCAAAGGATACATTTGGTAAAATTTGTCCTACTTTCATTGTTAACTAACTCCTATTTAATATTGCAAAAAACGTAAATATATTTTTATTTTTTTGTTATCTTATATTGAATTTATAGATTATACTTTTATTGTATTGTTTACTTGATTTTAAAATTGGTTTTTCAAAATTATCATTAGCAAAAGCATTAGGAAAATATTGACATTCCAAACAGAAACCTGAATGATTTTTTATTGGAATATTATTTTTACCGTTTTCAGCACCATCAAGAAAATTACCGCTATAGAATTGAAGCCCTGGCAAATCTGTTGATACTTCAAGTTCAATCCCGCTTAATTCGCTATATGCTGTTGCAACTTTTCTAATTTCACCGTTATAATTATTTAGCACCCAGTTGTTATCAAAACCTTTAGCATATTGGATTTGGTAATATTCATTATTAATATCTTTTTCAATATACTGTGGATTTCTAAAATCCATTGGAGTGTTTTCAACTGGTATAATTTTTCCTGTTGGAATAGATTCTTGATTGTTTTCTGTAAAGTAGTCTGCAAGAATTTGTACTTGATGTCGCAAGATATTTCCATAACCGTTAAGGTTAAAGTAAGTATGATTTGTAAGGTTACATACGGTGGTTTTATTTGTTGTTGCTTTATAATTAATTATCAATGAATTATCTTTTAAGGTATATGTGACTTTTACATCAAGTTGTCCTGGGTAGTTTTCTTCTCCGTCTTCTGATATGTAATTCAATTCTACACTGTTTTCAATTTCTTTTGAATTCCATATTTTTTTATCAAAACCTATATTACCGCCATGAAGATGATTTTTTCCGTCATTGCAGTTTAATTGATATTTAGTACCGTCAATTTCTATTAAACCGTTTTTTATTCTGTTACAACATCTTCCGACTGTTGCGCCTATGTATTTTGTTTGTCTTTTATATTTTTCAATGTCATCATAACCGAGTACAACATCTACAATTTTTCCATGTCTGTCAGGAGTTTTTATTGATATTATGGATGCACCTAATTCTGAAATTTCTATTTCTAAATAATCATTCTTTAAAATCATAATTTTATGATAACATAAGAATTGTATTTTGAGGAAGTTTTAGGAGAAAATATATGAAAGTTTTATTATTTAATGGTAGTTCTAATGAGCATGGATGTACTTATACAGCGTTAAAAGAAATTGCAGATGTGTTAGAAAATAATGGAATTGATTCTGAAATTATTCAAATCGGAAAAGGTCCTATACGTGATTGTATTGGTTGTGGTGCTTGTAGAAAAGTTGGTGGTCAATGCGTGTTTAAAGATGATATTGTAAATGAATCAATTGCAAAAGCAAAAGATGCTGACGGTTTTATTTTTGGCTCACCTGTTTATTATGCTCATCCTAGCGGAAGACTTTTATCGTTTATGGATAGATTATTTTACGCTGGTGGTGCAAATTTTAAATTCAAACCTGCAGCAGCAATAGCATCTGCAAGACGTGCTGGAACTACAGCATCTTTAGATGCAATAATTAAACATTTTACAATAAATCAAATGCCTGTTGTATCTTCGAACTATTGGCCTATGGTACATGGCGGTCAAAATTGTCCTGATGATGTGAAAAAAGATTTGGAAGGTTTGCAGGTTATGCGTACTTTAGGTAATAATATGGCGTGGATTTTAAAATGTATTGATGCCGGTAAAAAATCAGGGATTAATTATCCAACTGAAGAAGAAAGAATTTGGACTAATTTTATCCGCTAAGCTTTTAGTGCTCGTAAAGAATTTAATACAGCAAGCAATGCAACTCCAGTGTCAGCAAATACTGCTCCCCACATTGTGATAAATCCCATTGCTCCGAGTATTAAAAACAGAGCTTTTACACCGAGAGCAAATACTATATTTTGTTTTACGATACTCATTGTTTTTCTTGCAATGAGTATTGTTTTATATATTTTATTAGGGTTGTCGTCCATAATTACAGCATCGGCAGCTTCGATTGCAGCATCTGAACCTAATCCTCCCATCGCAATTCCGGCATCTGCTCTTGTAATTACTGGCGCATCATTAATTCCGTCACCTACAAATATAACGCTTTTATTTTTGTTCTTGCTATTAATTAATTCTTCGAGTTTTTCGACTTTTTGATTTGGTAATAATTCCGCATAGAATTTACTCATTCCTATTTTTTTCGCAATATTTTCTGCTGCAAGATAT
>CAUDIU010000101.1 GCA_958449715.1 uncultured Clostridium sp.
CTAGCTCCAGTGCAAGCACATAATCTTGCAATATTTCCTGTATTTTGAGGAATTTCAGGTTCATATAAAACTATATTAATTTTGCTTGTCATCGTTAAATAACTTTCCGCTTTCAGCTACAACAGGGATTGCTCTAACTACACAGAAAATAATTGCAGCCCAAGCAAATATCATTGTGATTATATGAAGTGTAGGTGTGCCTTTCCAGAATTCCATTCCAGGGGTATTTACTGCAATTAATAGTAAGAATGCTAAAACTTTTGCAACTGCATAGCTTATTCTCATAAATCTTGAAGCACAAATAAATTTTCCCCAAGATGTTGATTGCATTGATTTTTCACCGAAAGCAGTCATTCCTTTTGATAAAGCAACACTTCTTATTCCATCTGTAGTGAAAGCTCTAGCTACACAAACTAATGGGAATAAAATATTAATCCAGCCCATTACTGCAAATACAGTCCAATATGATACTTCAACAATTCTATCGCCTAAAATATCAAGAACGGATCCCCATTCTGATGATTGATTTAGTTTTCTAGCTAAATAGCCATCAAGACCGTCCATTGAAAAAGCAATTATAGTTAATATAAATGCAAGAATATATGACCAAGTTGTTTTTTCATATAGCAACGCAATTGCTGCATATGCTACAAATATTCTTGATACTGATACGATATTTGCAATATTATTTTTTATATTCATTTGATGTCTCTCCGATATTCTTATTTTTTAGTTCTAGATAGAGCAAAATTAACTTCATCAAGTTTTTTTACTTTATCACCAAGCATAATTTTTTCAGCTTCTTCTAAGATTTGAGTTACCATAAACCCGTTATCTCCGTCAGAACGAGCTTTTTTGCCAGTTGCACAACAGCTGATAAAGTGTTGGCATTCAAGTTTAAGTGGTTCAATTTCTAAATAATCAAGTTTAATATTTTGAGTATTGTCTTTTACGAAGTTATCAAAAATAACAAGTTTATTTTCTGCAACAGTATCGTCTAAAATCGCAGTCGCTTTAGTACCTCGTACAAGAAGTTGTACATGTTTTCTTGGTGTAATCCAACTGTCAGAAATATGTCCTATTACGCCATCTTCAAATTGTATTCCGATATGTGTAATATCCATAATTTCATTTTGATCAGATGAACAGCCAACTGCAGAGATTACATGTAAAGGTTCTTTCCCTGTTACATAACTAATCATTGATACATCATGTGGAGCTAAATCCCACATTACACTTCTATCATTTTTAAAGTAATTAACATTTAATCTGTCGCTTTGCGCATATACAATTTTACCTAATGCGCCTTCTTCAATAAGCATTTTTAAGCGGTTTACTGCTGGGTGATATAAAAGTAAGTGGCCTACCATTAAAACAAGACCTTTATCATGTGCTAATTGTGATAAATCTCTTGCTTCAGCTGCTACTGTTGAAATAGGTTTTTCTACATAAACATTTTTACCTGCTTCAAGCATAGCTTTTACCATTTTGTAGTGAGTATGGCTTGGAGTTACAACGCATACTCCTGTGATTTCTTTGTTATTTATAATTTCATGGAAATCTTTAGTAACTTTTACACCAGGGTATTGTTCGGTTACTTTTTTTAAATTTTCTTCGTCAATGTCACATACTGTATCCAGTACATTTAAATTATAAAAATTGCGGACAATATTTCTTCCCCATACACCGCAGCCTATTACTGCAACTTTTTGTTCGTTCATGTTAATTCCCTAATCTTCTTTTTCTCTCATTATTTGTCTGTATACACATGTAAGATATCAAAATATCCTACTTATATCATACTCTGCAAAGATTTTTTTGCAAATTTTTACGTGAAGTTTTACAAATTATTGTTGTTGATTTTGCATTGCATTTAATCTGATCTGATGCATTTCTTCGCATCTAGAGAAGAATAATTCTCTATCAGCTTCCGGAAAATATTTTGAAAGTTTTTCCAATAGCGGTTGAGGAAATGCTGAATATTTTGCCATCTGATCTAACATATCATCATTTATAGGATAGATTGATCTAAAGTTTTTGAAATAAATCCCTTTACTTTCTTCTTCAGAACGTTGTGGATTTTCCATTGCTTTTGTCCCAAGTTTGTAAGTTACATATGTAGAATCAAAATATGCAGGTTTGTAACCTTTCATAATTATTCTCATAATAAAATCAAAGTCAGACATTGTTTTAAATTTTTCATCAAAATAATTTTCTTTCTCAATCATTGATTTCTTGAAAAACATTGCTTGTCTTGCACAAGGCATAACTTGAAATGCGTTATGCATAGAAGGTGCAAATAAGAAAACAAAACCTTCAGGGTGTCTGCAATATGCAGGAGCAAATGTAAAATCAGCATTACTTGCTTCCATTACATTTACAATATCATATATTGATGTAATATCATGGATAAAATCATCGCAGCTTAAAAAAGTTACATATTTCCCTTTTGCTCTCATAACACCTTTATTGTAGGCATTAAATTTACCCGTATCTCTTTCAGAGTAGAATTTGAAAAAACCTTTGTTTTTATAGTTTTTAAGCATTTCAATAGTGCCATCATTTGAAGCATTATCAATTACTAAGTGTTCTATATTTGGGTAAGTTTGCAAATCTAATAATGAAATTAACAGATTAAAGTCATCTGCTAAGTTATTTTCAAGTAAGTTATAAGTCGGTGTGATTATAGTAACAAATGGTTCCATTTTTACTCCTTTAAATTAATGGTTAATTTCTTTAAATATAGCATAAATCAGTATTTTTGACGAATTGTTACGAGATGTAAATTCTCTAAAAAAAATACGGTAAAAATTTCTATTATGAGTTTAAATGTAAGTATCTGCAAAGTGTTTATTAAGAGTATAGGAGGTTATTATGAGTCAGTATGGTCAGTATACGTCTGTTTCTCCTGCCGAAGTCGGATTGATGACAGGAATGATTGGTGCCGGTATAGGATATACTTTAGCTCCAAGAAAATACAATCTTGAACAGCTTTTAACTCAAAAGCCTGATGTGTTTGAAAAATCTATTCCTCAAAAATATTTAAGTAAGGCAACTGATCCTCAAAAAAAAGCTCATAAAATGTTATTAGATGCAAGAAAATCAATTTTAGAAGCATCTAAAACAAATACTGGTGAAGCAAAATTGGCTGAACTTATAAGATCTCCCAAGTTGGAAAATGCTTATAAAGCAATAAAAAGTTTTTTACCTAAAGCAAGAGTGCAAACAGCTATTGTATTAGGAATTGTTGGTGGTTTTATAGGAGCTTTGTCTAAGATAATTTTCTTTGGAGATAAAAATCCTTAGTATGATGTGTAAATATCTCTAATGATATATTCTTCAAGAGATTTTTTATCATTTGATTTTGTTTTTGGATCGTTAATCATAATATCAAATGCATAAGTCTTTCCGCTTCTTGATGTAATATATCCAGCAATACCGCTTACGTCTGATAAAGTTCCGGTTTTAGCTCTCAGATTATCTTTAAAATAAAGCATTCTATTTCTAAGAGTGCCTTCTCCTGCTGTAGGCATAGAATTTTTTAATACTTCATTTTTGGATTGTTTGACAAGGTAATCTGTCATAAAATCAGTTGTGATTATATTATTTTTTGATACGCCACTACCATCTACAATTTTGATATCTTTGGCATCAATTCCTATTTTTTTGAAATATGCATCTAACATTTCTTGTGAGTGTGATAGTGAACCTGTATTATTTACAAATTTTGCTCCAGCTAATTTGAACACTGTTTCTGCAACAAAGTTGTTGCTATTCATTAAAATAGCTTTAACTGCTTGTGATATTGGGTGTTTTATTTCTGCAACAAGATAAACATTTGTGGCTGGTGTTTTCTTTTGAGGAAAACTTCCATAATAATCCATTTTTGCTGATTTTATAGCATCTTCAAGTCTTAGTATAAAGTATCTTTTAGGATTATTAATAGGAATTTCTTCCGTAATTTGTTTATTTATAGTTCCTGATATATTTAAAATGTTTGGAGCAATACTGTTATTTCTGTTTAATTCAATGTCATTTTCTTTGCCAGTTATTACAAGATTCATAAATGTAACAGGATAAAATTTAGTTGTATAGATTTGTGCTGGAGAGCCTAGATTTGTTGGGGCAATAATAATACTTAATAAATTTTTATCAATATTGTAAGAACTGAATTTTGGCATTAAAGGGTTTAAGTCATCATCCCATTGCCAGCCTTCTCCCCATTCTGTTTTGTCAAAAATATAGTCATCTATATAAATAATTTTTGGAGAGGTTATTTTTTTGTCTTTAACTGCTTTTTCCATTAAAGAATTTAAGCCAGCTGAAGTTAGAAAAGGATCAGCTCCAAGTTTTAAATATAAATCATTATTTGTTGTTTTATACAATTTTGTTGAAAATTCATAATCATCACCAAGTGTATCAATTGATGCTCCAAGTGTAATTAATTTTAATGTAGAAGCAGGCATAGTAGGTTGTTTGTCATTTAATTTGTATATAACTTTTCCAGTTTCTACATCTTTTACGGACACTGATACTGCACCTTTATTAATATCTGATTGTGCAATTGTTTTATCAATTGCAGCTGAATAAGTTTTTGCTTGAGTTGTCATTATTAAAAGTAATGTAATTAAAATATTAAATAATTTTTTCATACTTTTTTTACCTCATAAGTTTCTCTAATATCATTAATACAAGTGCATTTATTTCTGAATTTATACATTTCATTAAAATCTAAAGTTGCATTCATAGCACCTTCTTTTTGATCTTTAATTTCGGATATTGAATCTCCTTTATAATCAATAATTCTTGAATGTCCGATATTCCATTCTCCGTCTTCTATGTATCCTGATTGAGTTAATGCAACCATAAATGATTGGTTTTCAACTGCTCTGCATCTTGTCATACATTCCCAAGGAATAGGTTTCTTTAAGCCCCAAGCTGCACAATTTATTAATAAGTCTGCTCCAGCCTTGCGATATGCTCTATAAATTTCAGGAAATCTTATGTCATAACAAATTGTAAGTCCTGTATTTATTCCTTCAATATCTACCATTACTGGGAATTTCCCAACTTCTACAAATTTCCCTTCATCAGAACCGTAATATGAAAATAGGTGGTTTTTTGAATATGTTGTAATAAGCTCACCTTTTCTATTTATTACAGGACAAGTATTATAGTAATGCTCATTTTCTTTAGAAATGAAACTGCCGCCAATAATCCAAGTTTTATATTTTTTTGCAATTTCAGATAGAAAATTGATTGTATCACTATTATTTATTTCTTCGGCACTTTCTCTAAAATGCTTAGGAGACCAGCCTACAGTCCATACTTCAGGTAAGACTATAATATCTACACCTGCTTTTACATCTCTTTCTACAAGCATATTAACTTTATCAAAGTTTGCTTTTTTATCCCCAATTTTAGAACACATCTGAATTGCAGATATGTTTATTTTTTTTTGTCCCATAGTTTTTGTTTTTTTGCCTCGTTATATATTTCAGGAGCTTTCGCTTCTAAATTGAGT
>CAUDIU010000102.1 GCA_958449715.1 uncultured Clostridium sp.
AAAAAAATGCTTTTCATCAAGGGCTTCCGCAAGATCAATGTTTGCAATTGATAGAACACCATGTAAAAAAGACTTATTTGGATTGTATTTCTGAATTGAAAGATAAAAATTTGATTGATCAAGGGCTAATGGAAAAAGCTGCAAGTCAATCAAATATTGATGCAATGATGCAACAACAGGCTCAAGCAGAACAAGCTCAGGCACAAGCTCAAGCTGCCGGAAATCCTGCAGCTCCAGTTCCTCAAGGAGGTAATGTCCCAGTTGCAAATGGAGCTATGCCTTTAGGTGCTGATGCGAAAGTTTTGAAATTAGCAACTCTTGCAATGTTGTTCCAAAAAATGCGTCAGGAAAAAGTTCAGACTATTTTGAATAAATTTAATCCTGAAGATGCTCAATCTGTCATAAAATTTATGGGTATGCCTGATTTAGGAACAAAGGTTGATCCTGGTGTTGCGTTGAGATGTCTTCAGGAAATTAAAACTAATTTGCCTGTTGCAAATCAGAATATAACTCCTTCTAAAATTGTTTCAAAAATTCAAAATGTTTCACAATATTTAGATAAATCACAACTTGAACAAACTTTAAGATCCGAAAGGGCAAAGGTTAAAAGGTTTGTATTTAGCGCATTAGAGGGGGATTATTATGAAATTTCTCCAAAAGTTGCAAATATTATTGCCACACACCTAGAGGATAGTGTATAATATAGTTAATCATGATTATAAAAAAGAAATCCGGCAGACCGGTGGAGGAAACTAAAGAAGAGCAGGTTCAAAAAGAGCCTGAAGTCAAGGTTGAAGAAGAAAAAATAGATCTTTTTAATCTTGATAATATAGATTTCAAACAACGTCAAGAGCGTAGACGTGGTGATAGAAGACGAGGTTTCAGAAGAATTGATGACAGAAACCTTATTTCTCGTGCAAGGGAAGAAGCTCAAAATATCAAAGAAGCTGCTGCAAAAGAAGGTTATCAAGAAGGGTTAATGCAAGCTAAAGCTGATCTTCAAGATGTAAAAAATGCAATTGCATCATTTGCAGGTGCAAAGCAAGAAGTATTTGAATATATAGCACCTGATATTTTGGAAATAAGCGTTGAAATTGCACAAAAAATTATTAAAAAAGAATTACAGCAAGATCCTACAATTATTATTGATAATATAATGGAAATTTTGAAAGGATTATCTAAAGAAGAAACAAAAATTACTCTTAGAGTTAATCCGGCTCAGGTTTCTTTACTAAAATCAGAAATTCCAAGTGTTATGAGTAATGTAGGACTTGATGCAAAAGTTTTAATTGTACCAGACGATGCAATAATGGAAGGTGGTTGTATGGTAACAACTACAAATGGTGTGATTGATGCTACAATTGAAACACAGTTGGCGGTAATAAGTGAGGCTTTAAAAGAAATTTAATGGCACAGGAACAAGCACAAGGCGGAGGCGGAACAAATTTAAGTGAAGTTTTTATGGCAATATTTGTATTATTGCTTATCGTTCTGTTGCTTGTTGAGCTTCCAAACTGGGTTGTAAATTTTTGTATAAGTTTGAATATTGCACTAGGTGTAGTGCTTTTGATGATATCTTTGTATGTTAAAAAGACTTTGGAATTGGCATCTTTCCCATCAATTATTTTGATTGGTACAATGTTTAGGCTTGTATTATCTATTGCTTCTACTAGATTGATTTTATCAAAAGGTGAAGCGGGTGAGGTAATTCACGCATTCGGAACATTCGTTACTGGTGGTAATATGATTGTTGGTGGCGTAATTTTCCTTATCATTACTGTTGTTCAGTTTATGGTAATTACAAAAGGTGCTGAACGTATCGCTGAAGTAGCTGCACGTTTCGCATTAGATGCGATGCCTGGTAAACAAATGACAATTGACGCTGATTTTAATGCGGGATTAATTTCTCCAGAAGAAGCAACTAAAAAGCGTGAGGATTTACAAAGAGAATCAAACTTATTTGGTAGCATGGACGGTGCTATGAAATTCGTAAAAGGGGATACTATTGCCGGTATCATCATTGTTTTGATTAATATTATCGGTGGTTTGTGTATCGGGTGTTTGATGAACCAAATGCCTGTTGCAGATGCTGTTTCTAAATATACTGTATTAACAATCGGTGATGGTCTTGCTTCTCAGTTACCATCTCTTTTAATGTCTATTGCTGCAGGTGTATTTATGACACGTTCTTCAGCTGCTAATTCTTTAGGTTCTGATGTTACAGGTCAGATTGTAAGCAAACCGAATGCATTGTTCCTTGCTTCTATATTCTTATTTTTCTTAGCAGTAACAGGACATACTTGGTTCTGGCAAGGTACAGGGTTACCATTTTTGCCATTCTTTATGTTTGCAGTAGGATTGTTTATTGCAGGATTCTCAACTTTAATCAATGCCGACGTTCAATCTCAATTGGGACAATTAGAAAATGTTCGTCAAAATATGCAGGATCTTGTTAACCCGAACAGAATGTACGAGCGTTTAGGTGTCGATGTTTTAAGTTTGCAGGTTGGTTCTAACTTACTTGTAATTGCTGACCCAGACCAAGAAGGTCAATTGCTCGCTAAGATTGCTGCTTTACGTCAAAGAGTTACAGATGAATTAGGTTATATTTTACCAAACATAAGAATCATGGATTCATCAGCTTTAGATGCTAATGAATATATGATTTCAATTCGTGGAAATACTGTTGCAACAGGATATGTTTATCCTGGAAAATTAATGGTTATTGCTGATCAATGGGATGCTATGAAAAAAGAAGTTCCTCAAGATGCAATAATCGGTATTGACCCTACATATCAAACTCAGGCTTATTGGATTTCTCAGGAAGATGCAAAAACTGCCCGTTCTGTTACAGCAGTTGACTCAACTGACGTAATTGTTACACACTTGCAAGAATGTGTAAGAAAACACGTTGATGAAGTTATGACAAAAACTGATGTATTGAAGCTTATGGAACTTGTTCGTTCTCAAGACCCTACATTGGTAAATGACCTTGTACCTACAATTATTTCTACAAGTGACTTAAGAAAAATATTTGTAAACTTAATCAGAGAAAAAGTTTCTATAAAAGATATTATATTTGTATTTGAAAGACTTTGTGATTACGCAAGATTTTCAAAAGAACCTGATATTTTATCAGAAAGATTAAGGGCTGCATTAGGACGTCAAATATGTTTATCTAATGTTGGTGATGACAAAGTTTTATATGCGTTAACTCTTTCTCCTGAGTGGGAAAAAACTCTTGATGACAGTTGTCAAAGAACAGAATTAGGTACAATGTTTTTATTGAATCCTATGCAGGTTCAGGAATTAATTGAAACAACTGCTACAACATTAATGAGAGCTCATCAGGCATGTGGACAGCAGCCTGTAATATTGTGTTCTCCAAGAATTCGTTTACCTCTTTATCAACTTTTGGAAAGACATATTCCGACTATTGTTGTAATATCTTATTCAGAATTAATTACAGATATCAAAGTTGAGGCTATAGATTCTATTGGTGAATCTTATGCTATGGAATAAAAAAAAAGGGGTGTTAAATGAAGAAAAATATTATTATATCTGGTGTAGTAATTTTATTTTTAGTTATCTTGTGCTATTTTGGGGCTCTAAATTTAAAAGTTTTTGCAAAAGATTATACAGAATATAAGAAGTTAATAAAAGAAGCTTTTCAAAGTGAAAATTGGTCTGAATTAAATAAGTATTCAGATGACGTGATAAAGTATTATCCAAAGTCTGCTTTTGGTTATTTCTTTAAAGGTATAGCAATGGATGAGTTGGGAGAATATGAACTAGCTATTGTTAATTATTCAAAAGCAATTGAATATGAGCCGAATTATGCTGAAAATTTTCAAAATAGAGGATTAGCATATTATCATAATAAAGATTATGATAATGCTATTGCGGATTATAAAAAAGCTCTTGAATTAGATCCAAATAACAAATTGGCTGAAACTCAGATGCAAGATGTTATTAATGCTAAAAATGGTTTTGTAATTGTAAAAAATGGAAATGTAACAAATTATAAGTCAATTAATGATCCTTTTTATCTTGTTGAAGAATATAAACAAATGCCTGAAAAAAAGAAAAAGGAAATAATAAATTCTGTAAAAAATTATTCAGCTGATATTTTACCAATTTATTATATTGCAGTTGCTGAAGATATTTATCCTACTGATAAAAATTTAGCTTCATTTTTATATGCTCTAGGTCGTTATAGATCAATTCAAGATGTAATGGTATGTGCTGATAAATCTGTATATCAAGCTGCCCGTATGTTACCTTTGGTTGCTCCTAAAACTGCTGCTTATATATCAAAAATGAATAGTAATGATTTAGCTAATTTGTTGCAAAAAGTATTGGATTTTGATTCAAAAAATCCGAATAGACCAGATCCAAAATGGATTTGTTATCATGGTATTGAAGTTTTTGCAAATAAAGGAAAAGTTTCAACAATTCCTAAAGATGAATGGGATAAAAAAAAGAATGCTATGAGAGAATCCACATCTAAATATATAGAACAATTAAAAGTGAAGAATAAATAGAATTTATATATTATGAAAAAAATAATATTATTTTTAATATCAATATATCAGAAAATTTCAAAACATACGCCTGCTGTATGTCGGTTTTATCCGACATGTTCAGAATATACTCGTCAAGCGATTGAAAAATATGGAGTTTTAAAAGGCGGTTGGCTTGGGATAAAAAGAATTTGCAAATGCCACCCATATCACGAAGGTGGTTATGATCCTGTGCCTTGAATTTATGTAAGAAATTCTTTATAATTATAACAATTAAAGAAAGGAGCGAAATATGAAAAGATTTAAGAAAGTCGGGGGGGGGGCAATTTAGCGCTTACTTCACAAGTTGGTAGCATGTATAGTCATTCTGAGGGGGAATCCCCGAAAGAATCTAGCCTATTATTAACCCCAAAAGCTGGTTTGCTTCGACAAAAGTCTCGCAATGACAGATTTGGATTTACGTTAGCAGAGGTACTAATAACTTTAGGAATAATTGGAGTTGTTGCTGCTTTAACTTTACCCAGTATAATTAGTCGTAATCAGAAAAAACAATTGGAATTAGCTCTAAAAAAACAGTATACTGTTGCACAACAAGCTTTGTTGCAAATGGCGACTGATAGAGAAGAACCGGTGAAAGCTGGAGATTTTCCTGTTTGGACTTTTGCAAAAGAATATTCTGTATATTTTAATATTTTAAGATATTGTGGTAATACTGGTTGTGTTGGACAAGAAAGTGGAGATGGAGGTTATGATGTTAAAACATATAAAACTTATAATAAATCTCGTATTGTTATGTCTGATAAATTAGATGATGGGCAATTTCAACTTGTAGATGGGGCTACTTATATTATAGAAAACCCTGATCCTGCAAGCAAACGTTTATTTATAACAGTAGATGTTAATGGGTATAAAAAACTTCCAAATGCGTGGGGACATGATTTGTTTACTTTTCAAATAACTGAAGATGGTA
>CAUDIU010000103.1 GCA_958449715.1 uncultured Clostridium sp.
GAAAAGTGTTAGAAAAATTTGAAGATTTTGAAGGTGCAAAATTTAAACTTTTAAAAGCTTTAGAATATGAACCTGAAAACTTGGAAATTTTAGCATATTTGGGGTTATGCTGTGCTTCAAGACAAGAAATAGATGAAGCTCAACCGATTTTAGAAAAAGTTTTGGAAAAAGATCCTGAAAATAAAATTGTAAAACAAGCATTGGGGATAATTTCATATGAAAAAGATGATATAGAAAAATCTATAGATCTTTTGAGGGCTGATGATGAAGATTCTGTAAATTCATACTATCTTGCAAAGTGTTATGAAAAACTTAAAAATGATACAAAAGTAAAAGATTATTACGAAAACGCAATATTGCAGAACCCTAAGTATATTGCAGCTTTTACTGATTATGCAAAATATCTGATATCCCAAAATGATTACGCAGAAGCACAAAGGAAACTTCGTAAGGCTATAAAGGCAGATGAGAATAATTTAACGTTGTTAAATTTAATGTTTTATGTGAGTTACATACTTGTCAAAGAAAACCTTTGTGAATATAATGTAAAAGAAACACTTTCCTTTGCGGAAAAAATTGAAAATATAAATAAAGATTTATTTGAATACCCTGAGCAAAAGGCTGAATTAGCAGCTATTTTGCAAAATAGTTCAGAAAGAGATTTAAATTGAGAAAAATTATTGTACAAAAATTCGGCGGAACCTCAGTAGCTGATACAGAAAAAATAAAAAATGTTGCAAAAACTGTAATTAGGGAAAAAGAAAACGGAAATGATGTCGTAGTTGTAGTTTCTGCAATGGGTCATACAACAGATTATCTTGTTAAAATGGCTAAAGATTTAAGTCCTAATCCATCAGGGCGTGAAATGGATATGCTTTTATCTACAGGTGAAGGGGTATCAATTGCTCTTTTGGCAATGGCAATTCAAGCTCAAGGCTATGATGCAATAAGTTTTAATGCTATGCAAATTGGTATTATGACTGAAAATATTCATTCAAAAGCTCGAATTATAGATATAAAAACAGAAAAACTAAAAGAAAATTTGAAACAGGGTAAAATTATTGTAGTTGCTGGTTTTCAAGGTGTTACTGAAGATGGAGAAATTACAACTCTTGGAAGAGGTGGCTCTGATACCTCAGCAGTAGCCCTAGCAGCAGCATTAAATGCAGAAAGATGTGATATTTATACAGATGTTGAAGGTGTTTATACAACTGATCCTCGTGTAGTTCCAAATGCTTCAAGATTAGATGAAATTTCATATGAAGAAATGCTTGAATTAGCACATGCAGGAGCTAATGTATTACATCCAAGAAGTGTTGAAACAGCAAAACAATTTAATGTTCCAATGCGAGTAAGAAGCAGTTTTAAATTAGATAATTTAGGTACCTTAATATTAGGAGTTGATAAAATGGAAATTTATAAACCGGTAGCTGGTGTTGCAGCTGATTTATCTCAGGCAAGAATTGTAGTTTGTGATGTCCCTGATAAACCAGGTGTTGCAGCTAAACTGTTTAGCAAATTAGCAAAAGAAAATATTTCTGTTGATATGATTATTCAATCATATGCAAGAAAAGTATCAAATACTAATGATATTGCATTTACAGTTGATGCTTCTGATTTACCTAAAACAGTAGAAGCTTTGGAAGCTCTAAAAACTGAAATAGGTGCAACTGGTGATATTCAAGTAGATGAAAATATTGCAAAAGTATCAATAGTTGGTGCTGGTATGATTGACAGACCTGGTGTTGCTTCTACTATGTTTGAAACTTTAGCAGAACAAGGAATAAATATTAGAATGATATCTACAAGTGAAATTAAAATTAGTTGTCTTGTAGATAAAGATCAAGCACAAAAAGCAGTTAAAGCATTACATGAAGTGTTTGAATTGGAAAGCTCTGAAATTGCTGAAGTGAAAGGTGATTTGCCAAATATCTAATCTTTAGTAAATTGATATTATTATTAAAAAGGACTGTATTTAATACAGTCCTTTTTTTACTTTAAATAAATAAAAAAAAAGGAGCTCAAATCTCTGTATGTACAGAGTGTAAGCCCCGTTGGAATTAAGAATAGCTGGAAGTATGAAAAAGATTTAATGATTATATTTAACAGAATAAGTGTCATTTTTACAATTACCTATTAGTCTAATATGAAAAATCCAGTTGTACTATATCTAATTTTTGTATATTACCCATGCTTCTATATTTAATCTGATAGCCATAAATAATTCTTATTTGATTAAGTGTAAACGTTGCACTTAATGTTGAAACCCTTGTATATCAAAGGTTTTAATTTTCTTAATAAAACTTTATGGTAGGGGTTGACAAAATATTTTTTATAGTTTATAGTAAAAGTGTTAAATGAAGTGTTCAAAAAACACTTAATAAGAAAAACCTCACGAGAGGAGGAAGAAAATGATAACAGTAAATCCAGTAAAATTTAATACAGTAAAACCTATCTCTTTTGGAGAAGGTAATCTTAATAACCTAACCCCAAATGTAGCGATTTTATCACTACAAAACCCAAATGCGAAAATCAATTTCGAAAATGATTTGAATCGTACTCAAAAAGCAGATATGGTTCAAAATCCGAATATGTTAAACGCTTTAGGCGCTAAACTTCGCAAGACTTATAATATACTATTTTCACCTGATTATGATAGAGCAAGCAAAAGTCCAAAACATATTTCATTCTTAGGTTAATGAAATAAGACGATTGCCTGTTCTACACTTACCCCACCCCAAAACTTACTACATAAATATAAACATGTTGCTAAGTATTTATTTTATAACTTGATATATCCTTTCTGTATAAAACAGAAAGGATATATTATTTATGAATGAAAAAATTAAAGAAATTCGCATTGATACTCAAAGGGCTCAATGCTTTTTTCAAGAACTTTTAGCTTATACTCTTGGTCCTATTGAATTAAAAGATTTAATAGATGAGGGAAAAGTTAATTTGGTTGATGTAAGACGTCTTGAAGATTATGAAGTTTCCCATATACCTGGGGCAATTTCAATTCCCAAAGAAGAATTGGCTGATAATACAAATAAGTTATCAAAAGAAGAAATAACTGTAGTTTATTGTTATAATGAACAATGTCATTTAGGAATTGAAGCTTGTTTAATTTTAGCAGAATATGGTTATCCTGTAATGCTTTTAGAGGGTGGCTTTAAATCTTGGGTAGAGGACTTTAGATTCGCAACAACTAATTAGGATAGTTAAAACTATCCTAATTTTTATATATTTGCACCACCGTCATTTTTAATTTTATCTATGACGTTTTTGCTTCCTTCTTTAGATTTTGCAAGTTCAAGAGCAAATGATGTTGCCTCTTGGTCTCTTGCAATTGCTTCTTTTAGTCCGGTCATTTCATCAAGATTAAGATTTGAGAAAACAGTGCTGTTTGAATTCAGAGATATTTTAAATATTTTTTGTGATATAAAGTCAAATCCGGGTAATCCCATATTTAGGGCATACCATTTGTAAAATTGATGAGCCATGTAATATGGGTCAATTTGTCCATTTCTCATAATAAACATAGGTTTTGATTTTAGAGAAAAACCTGAATTTGTTATTATATTAATATATAAAGCTTCTATTCCTTCGAGTTCAGTAATAAGTCCTTCTTCTTCTTTTATAACAGCTAATATTTTATCTGCATTATCTATTTTTATTACTTTTGTTCCTTTGCTTTCAATAAAGTTTAAAAGCTTTGTTGGGTCATTATTACAGGATCTAATGATATCAGTAACATTTTTCTTTACTAATTCTTTACTTTTTTCTGTTTCTGCATTAAAAGTGACGGTAACATCTTTAGATACAATGGTTTTAGTTGTTTTATTAGAACTAGAATTTTTAAGATGTTTGCTTAATTTTTTAGATAAAGCTTTTTCTTGTTTTTCTAAAAAGTAATATATAATTTGTTGAAAAATATTCATATTAAAAGTATATCTTACTTTATAATTAAGTCTTTCATCTAAATAAATGAAATATTAAATTTGTATAAAGATTGTAAAAAATACACTTGCTTTTGAAATAATTTTATTTTATAATATAATTGTGAAATAAATCACGAATAAAATAGGAGATATAAATTTATGACAACAAAAAACAAAAAAGCTGTTGAAAACCTAGAAAAGGCTTTAAATCAGTCTACAGTGGTTGACAGCGCTGAAAAATTAGAAATGCTAATTGCAAGAGTAAAAAAAGCTCAAAAAATTTATTCTAATTTTACTCAAGAACAAGTTGATGCAATTTTCAAAGCAGCAGCTACAGCTGCTGACAAAGCTCGTATTCCTCTAGCTAAAATGGCTGTTGAAGAAACTGGTATGGGCGTTTTAGAAGATAAAATTATTAAAAATCACTTCGCATCAGAATACATTTATAACAAACATAAAAATGTAAAAACTTGTGGAATTATAAAAGAAGATAAAGCAAATGGTATTAAAACAGTTGCAGAACCTCTAGGTGTTATTGCAGGTATCGTTCCTACAACAAACCCTACATCAACAGCAATTTTTAAATCATTAATTGCTTTAAAAACTAGAAACGCAATTATCTTTTCACCACACCCAAGAGCAACAAAATGCACAATTGAAGCTGCTAAAATCGTTTTAGAAGCTGCAGTTAAAGCTGGTGCTCCTGAAGATATTATTGGTTGGATCGATATCCCATCAATCGATTTATCAAACCAATTAATGAAACACCCTGACATTGCTTGTATCTTAGCTACAGGTGGTCCTGGTATGGTTAAAGCTGCTTATTCATCTGGAAACCCTGCATTAGGTGTTGGTCCTGGTAACGCAGCTGCTGTAATTGATGAAACTGCTGACATCAAAATGGCAGTATCTTCAATCCTTATGTCAAAAACTTTCGACAACGGTATGATTTGTGCATCTGAACAATCAGTTGTTGTAGTTGATAAAGTATATGAAGAAGTTAAAAAAGAATTTATCTATAGAGGTGCATACTTAATTAATGAAGCAGAAGAAAAGAAAATGATTGATCTTCCATTCATTGATCCAAAACGTGGTACAGCTCACCCTGATATCGTTGGTCAACCAGCTTGGAGAATTGCAGAATTAGCTGGATTCAGCATTCCAAAAACAGCAAAAATTATTTTAGCTGAAAGACCATCAGTAGATTGGGATGATCCATTCTCTAGAGAAAAATTATCTCCTGTATTAACTATGTACAGAGCAAAAGATTTCGAAGAAGCAACAGAAATGACTTATGAATTAGTATCAAAAGGTGGTGCTGGTCACTCTGCAGACCTTTATACAGATACTCGTAGTCAAGAAAGAGTTGACAAATTCGCAGAAAAAATGCCTGCATGTAGAGTATTAATCAACTCACCATCAGCTCAAGGTGGTATCGGTGATTTATATAACTTCAAATTAGAACCTTCACTTTCTCTTGGTTGTGGTTCTTGGGGTAAAAACGCCG
>CAUDIU010000104.1 GCA_958449715.1 uncultured Clostridium sp.
TTTTATAGGTTTAGGCAGATTTGAATTTTTAAATGCTATTAATTTATTTTTAATTTTTTCTTTTATTGATAAATTTCTTTCAATAGGTAATTCACTAATATCTTTTACTGGTTCGTCAAAAGTTGTTCCAGCAATAGTATTAGTGTTGGATAAATTTTCTTGAGGAGCTTGTTCAAGTTCTTTTTGTAATTTTGTTTCTTGAATAAGTTCTGCTAAATATTCTTTTCTAAGTTGTCTGTCTGTTTTTTCTGGATTTATTTCTTTTAATTTAATTTCAGGTTTTTCAACTTTTGGTTTTTCCTGAATTTTTTGAATTTCATTTTTAATTGGAATAATTTTTTCTTGTTTTGTTTTTTGAGTTGTTGTATTTTTAATAGATTTTTCTTGAGTTTGTTTATTTACACTTTTATTTTGAACAGCTTTATTTACAGTAACTTCTGTTTTTTGAACAGATTTTTGTGGTTGACTCGCAGGTTTTGCAATATTGTTTTTTACTGCATTTGCTTGCGCAATAAGAGTTTTATATTCTTTTTGTTCAGCTGTTACAGGAGAACTTTTTTGAGTATTTGTTTTAATATCAAGCGGTTTAGTTGTAATTAGAGTAACTTTAGTATAACCACCATTTGTATCATTAACTGTTTTTACATCAACATTTGATACAAGATCTTTTACTCCAGTAAGACTTGAACTGCTATAACCGTTTGATTGTACTTTAGGGATAAGAATTACATATTTATTATCTGATTTTTTTCTAACTAGGACGTTGTCATTATAATTGTTTGAAGTAAATAGAGTTACATCAACAGAACTGTTAGAAGACCTTTTTAAATCCAATTGAACAAGGTTGTTATTTTCAGCATTTGCGAATGTCTCTGATACAGGAGCGACTGCAAGTGCAAGCAATAGTGCTATACCTACTATATTAGATTTTTTTAATACCATTTTCTACCGTTAAAAATTTTTCCCTATATTTATATATAATACTTTGACAAAGAAAAAATTGCCACTTTGTTAAAAAAATATACTTTTTATGTTACAATTAGTTTATGAAAAGTGGTTTTACAGCAATTATAGGTCGTCCGAATGTAGGTAAATCTACATTACTTAATCAAATTCTTGGGCAAAAAATTGTTATAGCAACAGACAAAGCTCAAACGACAAGAAAAAGAATTAAAGGTATTTATACTGCAGAACAAGGGCAAATTGTTTTTATTGACACTCCTGGAGTTCATAAGCCTTTGAATAAATTAGGTGAGTTTTTACTTGATGAGTCTAAAATGGCTGTGCCTGATGCTGATTTGATTTTATTTCTAGTAGATGGATCAGAACCAGCAGGCAAAGGTGATAAGTGGATTGCTCAAAATCTTTTGCAAACTGATATTCCTATAATTATCGTTATGAATAAAGTTGATAAATTGAAAAAACTTAATAAAGTTGAAGAAAATTTGTTAACATATAAACTTTTGTTTGAAAAAAATTATCCTGTTGTAAAAATTTCTGCAAGGACAGGTAGAAATATTGATACATTGATTAAAAATATCTATAAAAATCTTCCAGATGGGGATTTGTTGTATCCAGAAGATATTGTAACAGAAGAAACAATGCGAGATGTTACAGAAGAAATTATTAGAGAAAAGATCTTATTAAATACTTCAGATGAAATTCCTCATTCAGTTGCTGTAAAGATTGAAAGTTATACTGAAAGTGATGATATAGATAGAATTTATGCAACTATTTATTGTGAAACAAAAAGCCAAAAAGGAATTTTAATTGGCAAGGGCGGAAACTTATTGAAAAAAATCGGAATGGAAGCTCGTAAAGATTTAGAAAATATTGTTGAAAAAAAAGTGTTCTTAGGCCTGGAAGTTAAAGTTGAAAAAGATTGGCGTAAAAAACAAAGTGCACTTAAAGATTTTGGTTATGAACAAGATAAATAATGTTATACTTCCAAAACATTCAATAAATTAACATCATCATTATTGTTTGCTTTTGTTGTATTTATGATGTTGTCTAATTTTTTCATTGTTTTTTCAGTTGTATCTCGGTTTGTTCTCATCGCAACAAGCCAGTTTTCTCCGCCAATTTGTTTAAATCCTAATTTTGAATATTTTGATACAGTATCAAAAGGTCCATTTAATATTGCAGTTAAATCTAAAATATTTGCTTTGCTGTTTAAGAAATCTGTAAACATTTGTTTGAATAACGTTTGCCCGGCAAGTGTTACTTTTTTCCCTGTTTCAACTGGCCAAGTACATATGCAATCTAAATAATATTTATTTTGTCCAGGATGAAAAGTTATAATGCCGCATGGCTTTTTATCTTTAGCTGCGATTATACATTTCCTATCTTTGTATTGAGCTTTATCAAGAGCTAAATTAAGCATTTCTTGCCAACGATCAAATTCTGCTTTGGTAATTCTTGAATTTGGCATTAATTCGTTCATTTTGACAGAATTTCTCAGTTTATTCAAAAAGGTTTTATCTTTATTGGTTATCTCAAATAAATCAATATTTGTTTCAATATTTTTTATACAGTTAGTTGATTTTGCAATATTTATTCCTGAAAAAGATTGTTGTTTATGGTGGTTAAAATTATTTTGAATTTGCATACAAACTATTCCTTTAAATTTACAAAAAAGGAAAATACTATGAATATAAAAAATTGCCTAAATTTTAAGATTATTTAAGAAAATATTTTTACCAAGGGTAATCTTTTCGCATTTCCCACCCATCATTCATAATAAGTGCAGCGCACCAGTAACCTGTTTTTTGTTTATTGCAAGCATTACCGCTATTACCCTTAATATTATTTCTGTTATAAGTTCCATAATTCCAGCTATTTGGAGTTCCATCAGCTCCTAATGGCTTTAGTCCGTATTGGCTTGAAAAAATGAATAAAAAGGTATCTTTACCTATTTGATTAGGTTTAGATAGCCCATTTGTGTCAATGCCTACCCAAATCGAGTTAGAATAATCATAGTTCAAAGTTAATAAAGTGCCATCAGTGAGCATAATATGATAACTTCTATTATTCCCTGCATATGTTGTTCCTGTATAATTAGTCCCATTAAGCAGTTTTCTTGGGGCTATTTGCCATAATTCATTAGAAGTGTATTTATTTGTGTATTGAAAATAATTTTTAAAATATTTATTAAAGAAATCTTCCCCTGATGATATTGTACCCCAATATTGAATTTCTCCATTATCAAGTTCTGACATTCTTATTGCTTGTTGGACTATACTATAAGTCTTTTTAAGTCGAGTAGTAATTTCTTTTTTTTGATAATTCCCTATTAGTGCAGGCATTGTTAAAGCTGCTACTACACCAATTATTCCTAAAGTGATTAAAACCTCTGCGAGTGTAAAACCATTAGAACTGCTTACGTTTCGCGGGGGGGGGGCACTCTCAAAGCTTCTTGTCTGAACATTTTTCAACCTCCAAAAATTAATTACGCTTTTATTATTTAATATATTTCAATTTTTGTCAAGTTTAAAAGTTTATATGTTCAACTTATAACCGCCACCATAAATTGTTTCTATATATTTTTTCCCGTCAGCAATTTTGTCTATTTTACTTCTTAAATGTCTTATATGTACTCTGATCGTTTCAATATCATCGTCAGGAGCATATCCCCATATGTCTTTTAAAAGCTGCGCTGAAGATACCATATTCCCATGATTTTGGAATAAAAGATTAAATATTTCAAATTCAATAGGGGTTAATTTAGTTTGTTTTTCGCCTATTTTAACACTGTATAATTCTGGTAAAAGGGTTATCTCTCCGAGTGTTAGCAGTTCTCTTGTTGACGCACTTTCAGGAATTTGGCGAGTTCTTTTTAAAAGAGCTCTAACTCTCACTTGTAATTCTTCCATTTCAAAAGGTTTTACAAGATAATCATCTACTCCGATATTAAAACCGTTAACTTTATCATTAATCTGAGATAGTGCTGTAAGCATTAATATTGGAATATTTTTAGTTGCATCATTTTTTCTTATTCTTTGTGCAACTGTAAATCCGTCTACATCAGGCATCATAACATCTAATATTACTAATGCCGGTAATTCCTGTTTGCATAAAGCAAATCCTTTAACTCCGTCATATGCTTGTATAACTTTATATCCGCATAATTCTAAATTTACTTTTATAAGTTCATTGATTGCTATATCATCGTCGATTACAAGAATTTTATTCATATTTGAATTCTATATACAAAATACAAAAAATACAACTCTATTTGTTAAAAAATATTAATAAAAATAGCTCGTTTGAATGATACATTATTCCTTATTTTTAGGCATATTAAAATGAAAAGATTTGTAAAATTTTAATTTTAAAGTGTAAATTTTACAAATTTTCGGATTTTTATTGTAATATGTTTATTGCGTAAGCAAAATTTGTAGTAGATAAGTATACATTTATAGGAGGCACATGAATTGGCAGTAACATCACCATTTACAGCGTTTAAGGAAAACGGAAAAAAAGAAATCCACTTAGGACAACACGTTTTAGCAGAATTTTTTGAATGTGATCCAAACACATTAAATAGTTTAGATAAAGTAGAAAAGTACATGGTGGATGCCGCCCTTGAATGTGGTGCTACTATTGTCCAAAAATGTTTCCATATGTTTAATCCATATGGAGTTTCAGGAGTAGTTATTATTTCTGAAAGCCATTTAGCGATACATACTTGGCCAGAATTAGGTTATGCTGCAGTTGATTTATTCACTTGTGGCGATAAATGTGATCCAAAAGTTTCTTATGAATTTCTTAAAAAGAAATTCAATTCTAAAAAAGCAACTTTCTCTGAATTAAAAAGAGGAATTATTGATGAAGAAACTTTAAAAGTTGCAGAAAAACCATTTGAAATTATGCAGCAATTTGCTGATTAACCTAATTAAGCCAGATTAATTTTAAATAAAAGACTACTTTTTTAAAGTAGTCTTTTATTTTGTTAAATCATGTAAAAAAATTGACATTATAGCATGACATTGATTTTTTCTTTTTGTATTATAAACCTAACAGGGGGTAGAAATGCCGGAAGATTTAATAGAAAAAAAATCTAAATTTGATTTAACATCAAGAAGTGCTTTTTCAAGAGAAGAAGAAGTGTTTACCTCTCGATCTTATGCCGCTTTGTTGGCTAAGAATATAATACCTTATTCTCATAAAAAATTAGCAGATAATTATATAATTGTAAAACGTATTTTTAAATTCCAAGCAGTAATGCCAAGAATTACAAATGCAGAAAAAGCTCTTTTAGCAAAGTATGATTTTAATACTCTAGAATTTACAACAGTAAAACAAATGTATGAAGAATTGGCGCTTTTGCAAAAGTGGTCTATGTCAAATAATCCGGATTTAAAACAAGATTCAGATGCAATTTTGGAAATTAGA
>CAUDIU010000105.1 GCA_958449715.1 uncultured Clostridium sp.
GCTTATTTCAGCTGTTATTTCGGCTGATAATATTTCTGAGAAATACGCAAAAGCAAAAGTTCTTACAAATTTTGATTATATTATACAGCTAAATCGTATGAATGACGGCGTAAGACGTATAACTTCAGTTGTAGAACTTACTCCTGCAAGAACTGCAGCTTTGTCAGTGAAAGTTATTGCAAAATATGAAGACGGTAAATATGTTACTGAGATACCTCAACCTTTGACTTCGATAAGGGCTGAGTCTTTACTTTCTGAAGCAGGTTCGATGTCTTCTCGTTTTTATCATTCTGATTTGTAATTCGTTCTTTCATGTCGTTAAAGATCGATTTCATTCGAGATTCATTTACAAAACTATGTGATATTTGATCAATACCTGGTCCAATATATTTTTTCATTAGTTGTTTATCAACGAATGTATTAATAGGAGTCGCAAGTAAGAATAATGTACCAAGACCTCCTATTGTTTTTAGTAATTTGTTTTTAAAGATTAATGAATTTTGATATTCTTTTAGAGCGTTTCTAGTTGCCTGATATGCATAATCGCCTTCTTTATACATTTCTTTCATTACTGGTAGTATATCATTGTATTTGTGATAAACTTTGTTTGGAATTTTGTTTTTGTCACCATGTTTGAGAGCATTTTTTATATTAAATGTAGCAAGAGCATTTTCTTTTGCAAATTTAATAATTTTATCTTCATCAGAGCTAAGTAAATCATATCTATCTGTAAAATATTTGTTATAAAAGCGTTTAAATGGATTAATAGTTTTTTTCTCGTTATTTCGAACTTTTATTTTATTTTCTAATGTTTCAGTGATAATACGATTAAAACTTTCGTAATTATCAAGAGCACTGCCATGTGCTTGGTCTATTACATTTTTAATATGTTTATATACAGCATCTTTTGCATTCCCGCTAATGCCGGCTTTCCCTAGTTTTCCAAGTGGTGATGCGATAAATTGACCGGCAATAATTACAGCTGGAAGAGCTACAATTGAAGTTAATCCTTGATAAATAGCTCTTTTAAGGGCTCTTTTTGCACTTGGGTTATAGCTTGTTTTGTCGTTTTTGTATTTATCGTATATGTCTGCTCCAAGATACATAAAAGTAGGTGCCCAAAGTGCAGTTCCAAGTTTTGGCGCAATTTCAGAAATGGCTGTGCCAACTTCACTAGAATAGGACATCATGACCGGTAATTTCTTACTTAACGGGTCTCTGTACTTTTCTTGTGTATTCTTTTTTCCATCAGCATTTAATATTGGATTAATCAATTTTTTTGGGGCCCTTAATTTATAGAATATTTCTATTTTATTATAAACAAGTAAAAATTTTTTTTTGCTAGTTTTTTTTATTTTAGTATAATTTTAATATGGAAAGAAAATTTAAAATTTCATCTAAATATAAGCCAGCAGGAGATCAGCCAAAAGCTATTGAACAATTGGTCGAGGGAATTAAAAATGGAGATGATGCTCAGACTTTGTTAGGGATTACAGGTTCCGGTAAAACATTTACTATTGCAAATGTTATTGAAAAAGTTCAAAGACCGACACTTATTATCGCTCACAATAAAACTCTTGCAGCTCAGTTATATAATGAGTTTAAAGAGTTATTCCCAGATAACGCTGTTGAATATTTTATAAGTTATTATGACTATTATCAACCTGAAGCTTATATCCCAAGAACTGATACATTTATTGAAAAATCTGCTTCTATTAATGAAGAAATCGATAGATTAAGACATAATGCTACAAGATGCCTGTATGAAAGAAATGATGTAATTATTGTCGCATCTGTCAGTTGTATTTATGGCTTGGGACTTCCTGAAAATTATTTTAAAGGTTCTGTTGAATTAAATGTTGGGGACGAGATTAATCGAGATGATTTGTTAAAACATCTTGTTAGTGTTCAGTATACAAGGAATGATCTTGTGTTAGAACGTTCTACATTTAGAGCAAGAGGCGATATTGTTGAAATTATGCCAGCTTATGAAAAAATTATTACAAGAGTTTACTTCTTTGGAGATGAAATTGAAAAAATTGTCAGAATTGATAATGTTACAGGAGAAATAATTGAAACCCCTCAAAAAGTTGTAATTTATCCTGCTGTTCATTATCTTTCATATGATGAAAATGTTGAAGAAACAATAAAATTGATAAAAGAAGAGCTTCAACATCGTCTAGTTGAGCTCCAAAATGAAAACAAACTAGTTGAAGCTCAAAGATTAGAACAAAGGGTAAAATATGATATTGAAATGATTAAGGAAATGGGCTATTGTTCTGGGATTGAAAATTATTCAAGAATAATAGAACGTCGCCCGAAAGGTTCTGCTCCTGCAACTTTATTAGATTATTTTAGGGGGGATTTTTTAACCGTAATTGATGAATCGCATGTTACTCTTCCGCAGTTGAAAGGAATGTATCATGGTGATTCCTCTAGAAAAAATACTCTTATTGAATATGGGTTTAGGTTGCCTTGTGCAAGAGATAACAGACCTTTAAAGAATGAAGAATTCTTTAAAAAAGTTCATCAAAAAATTTATATTTCAGCAACTCCTGGTGATTTTGAAAGACAGACTTCTGCACAATTAGTTGAACAAATTATCAGACCTACAGGTCTAGTAGATCCTAAAATCTCAGTTCGACCTATTGAATCTCAAATAAATGATTTAAAAGAAGAAATTAAAAAACGTACTGAAAAAGATGAAAGAGTTTTAATTACAACTTTGACTAAACGTATGGCAGAAGATTTAACAGATTTCTTTATACAAGAAGGTATTAAGGTTAGATATTTGCATAGTGAAATTCAATCATTAGAAAGGGTTGAAATTTTGCGAGATCTTAGATTAGGTGAATTTGATGTTTTAATCGGCGTAAATCTTTTGAGGGAAGGATTAGATATTCCTGAAGTTTCTCTCGTTGCTATTATGGATGCTGATAAAGAAGGTTTTTTGAGATCTGAAACAAGTTTAATCCAAACAATAGGTCGTGCAGCTCGTAATGCTTGCGGTGAAGTTATTATGTATGCTGATAGAATGACTGAATCTATGGAAAAGGCAATATCTGAAACAGAACGTAGAAGAAAAATTCAACTTGAATATAATAAAAAGTATGGTATTATTCCTCAAACAATTAAAAAACCGATTGAGAATAATCTATTATCACTTGTAGCAAGCTATAGAGACTTAGAAGATATTGTTGCAGAAGAAATGGTTGATATGGGAATTGATAAAAAAGATTTACCAAAACTTATAGACAAACTTGAAAAAGATATGCATAAGGCTGCTAAAATTCTTGACTTTGAACGTGCAGCTGAGATTAGAGATAAATTGAAAAAGTTAAGAGAAATGTTAGATTAAAAAAGCCTCTTGATAAAGAGGCTTTTTTCTAAATTATTTTATCGCTATTTTCTTTAGCTTGTATTGATTCATAATCAACTTGTGCTAAATAGTGTCCACACATTGCAAGGTTAAATATCAGTACCATACTCCAATAAAAGATAGCTACTGGATGTGGTATTCCTAAAAATACCCATATTACATATGTTACTGGCGCAATTAACAATGCGTTAGCTAATAAAACTTGTGGAATCATAAATAATACTGCAACAAGAATGTCACAACAAAATTCGGATATAACTTTAAAATTATATGCATCTGATATCTTAAAGCTTTTTGCATAACACAAATATCCAGTTAATATTATAGATCCAAATAAGCCCCATATTATTACTTGAAAAATAAGTAAAGTATTTGGTTCAGGGATATAATTTGCAACCAAACCTGTTAAAAGAGATGCAATCCAGCAGTTAATAGCAATAGAAGGTCCTAATGCTATTGTGCCTTTTATACCAGCCCAGAAAAGTGCAAATATATTAAATGACGGTAATACATGATCTTTTCCGTTTCTTACATTAGTTGTACATTTTATCAAAAAACCGAAAAGTAAAAGGTATGTAACTCCAAACATCCACCAAAAACCTGTTAAATCTCCTTTGGTAGCGTTAGAATATAAATGTACACAATAATAAACAGGAATTGCAAATAAAATATATTTTATAATTGCATGATTATCCTGAAAAGATTCTTCAAAAGCGTCTTTTATAGATGCCATATTCCAAAACTCCTCTATTCTTTCACTATAGTTTAATTATAACATATGTTTAGATAAAAAACAAGCCTATTTGTTACTGTGGAAGCGCTATTATAAATTTTGAACCTTTATTAGGCTCACTATTTAGTGATATTTTTCCCTTATGTAATTTTATAAGTTCTTTTGTTATTGATAATCCCAATCCAGTAGAGTTTTCTTGGACTTCTCCTACTTGTTCAAATTTTTTAAATATTTTTTTATGATTATTTGAAGCAATACCTATTCCGTTGTCTTCGATTTCAATAATTGCATAATTATCTTTTTTACGTGCATAAATTTTTATTGTACCATTTTCTGGTGTATATTTATTTGCATTACTGAGCAGATTAAATAATATTTGTTGGATTTTTTGATAGTCTGCTTTTATTTTAAAGTCTTTTATGTGTGTTTCAAGAGTTTGATTTTTTTTGATAAGAAGCGGATTTATTATATTTATAACTTCATTTATTGCTTGTTTAATTTCAAATTCTCGTAAGGTAAGTTTAATAGCTCCTGCTTCAATTTTAGACATATCAAGTATTTCATTAATCATTCCTAGTAAATGAAGACCCGAGATTTTTATATCATTTATGTATTCTTTTTGTTTTTCATTAAGTTTACCTATATATTCATTTCCAAGCAAATCAGAAAATCCTAAAATAGAATTGAGTGGAGTGCGTAATTCATGTGATATGTGCGATATAAATTTAGTTTTTATTTTTTCAGATTCAAGTATTTTCTTATTACTTTTTTGTATTTTTTCATAGCCTTCTTGTAAGGCTTGAATTTGCATTTTTATAATTTTTGAAATTTCTTTATCTTTTGTTATATTGGCAATGATTGATGCACAAGTTTTAAATACTTTTTTATCATTATCTGAAAAATTGTTTCCGGTGATAATGATTTTTCCAAAAACTGTATTTTTAATTTTTAAATTTTCCACAAGGTAGTTCCCTTGTATATTATTAATATTATTTGTTTTTGGATTGTATGAATATTCTAATCTTGTAGGATTTGTGTAGAATATGTATCCTGAATCAAAATTGATAATTTTTTGTAGTGTCTGAAAAATTTCATTAGAAAAGTTTTCAGACTGTTCAATGTTAAAAAATTCATT
>CAUDIU010000106.1 GCA_958449715.1 uncultured Clostridium sp.
TGAAAACATAATAGAAAGACTAGTTGAAAATAAAGAAGATTTAAAATATAAAAACGGTCTTTGTCCTATTACAGAATTAATGGATGAAAAACAACTTTTGACACAGCTTCAAGAGGAATTAAATGTATATATTGATAAAAGAATTATTGTAGGAAGAGCATTAGGCGTTTTGACAGGAGAAAGAGAAAAAGATTTATCTCTAATGCCTAGAAGTGATTATTCAATAATTACTCTTTTGCCTTTGCCAGATAGTATAAATGCAGAAGTTATTCAATATAGGCCAGATTTTATGAAGGCTGAAGAATATATTCAAAAAATCGGTATTGATGTAAAAGTTGCTAAAAGAGATTTTTTACCTAAGTTTATTTTATACGGACAAGCAGGGTTTAGTGCGTATAATTTGACTAATATTTTTGGAAATCACACATTTAAATCATTAGTAGGTTTTATGCCTTCAATTGATTTATTTACAGGTGGTGCCAAAATGGCTCGTTTAAGATATAACAAATTGGAATTAGAAAAAGCTCAACAAATTTACGAAAAAACAATTTTGTCATCAATTCAAGAGGTAAATAATTCTTTAGGTGGCGCGCTTACTAGAGAATTGAATTATAACGAAAGCGTAAAACGTTACAATCTAGAGAATGATAAATTTAATTTAGCTCAGAAAAAATTTGATATAGGTGCTAAATCTAATTTAGAAATGATGAAAGATAAAGAAAAATTACTCGTGGCTGAAAAGGATAAAGTAAATAGTCAGGTAAATTATTTAATATCTACTTTGAATATTTATAAGGCAGTAGGAGGTAATGACTTTACGACTATTAATGAAAAGTTGTAATTTTATAATTTCATAAATTGCCCATATGTAGATTTAATAAAATTTTCTCCTTAGTTTAAATATAAAATAACTAAGGAGTTAATTTTTATGCATAAAATATCATCAATAATAGCTATTGTAACAGTATTTGTATCTTTAATTTTAATGATTGAACCTGTTAATGCGGAAGAAATTCATTTTAATAATGATGTATATACGTTAAAATATAGTGCTCTTGCCCCAAATACTCAAGGCTATGGTAATGAATATTTTTTAAAGAATGAAAATGTTGCAAATTGGACTAAAATGATTGGGGTTTATTATTATCCAAATGAATCAGATCCATTAAAATTCGTTGAAAATTTTGATAGGACTATTGAAAATACAGAAAATAGTCTGTTATTAAAACTTGTCGAAAATAAAAAATCAGATAAAGCTGCAATAAGTTTTTTAGTGAACGGAAGTGAAAATGCTAAGAAATATTTCGAATATGATATATATAAATTTGAAAAATTTTCAGGTAAAGGCATGGTGGTCTTAAAGTACGCTGTGAAGCACTTCTTCACAAATGATAATGATATAAAATTACTTGCAGAAAAAATAAAGAAAGAAAATGATAAAAACCTTGAAACTATTATCACATCACCAATTCCGACCATTGTAGAGAAAGAAATTGCATTAGCTGATTAATATGTCAGTGACATTGACATATCGCTATTCAGACTTTATTATGCTGTTATGGTAGTTGAAGATTCGACAAGAGTAAAAGATTACTTAAATAAAACGAAATTAACAACGCTTGATTATGTAATTAATCCCTATGTCGGTTGCCCAAATAAGTGTTTGTATTGCTATGCTGCCTATATGTCAAGTTTTAGTAAACATACCGAAGAATGGGGAGAATTTATTGATGTTAAACGAACAAATAAAAAGATTAACATCTTTAAAATAAAAAATAAAAAAGTAATGATAAGTACAGTGACTGATCCATATAATTCTTATGAGGAAAAATATGGAATTACAAGAATGATTATGGAGCAGTTAGTAAAATCAGAAGCTTATATTACTGTTGTAACTAAATCAAAATTGATTTTGAGAGATATTGATCTATTAAAAAAGATGAAACATGTTGAAGTTGCTTTATCAATAAGTATAATAGATGAACAGCTCAAAAAGAAATTGGAACCAAATTCTTCTTCTATAGCAGAAAGATTTGAAACTTTAAAAGAATTAAAGCAAAATGGTATTAAGACAATTGTATTTGTAGCTCCAGTAATTCCAGAGATTACAGACTTCAAAACAATAATTGAAAAAACAAAAGAATATGCTGATGAATATTGGTTTGATATGCTTAATTTACGAAGCAGTTTCAAAACAAAAATGTTCAAATTCATAAATGAAGAATATCCTTTATATAATTCAATTTATGAAAATATCTACAACAAAAAAGATCGTGAATATTTTGATAATTTGTCTAATGAAATTGAAAAATATTGCGTGGAAAATAATATAAGTTTTAAAAATTTTTCTGCCGGCTCATAAATTGCTTCTTGACAAAATAAAATAAATCTTTTTAGCCGGCTTTTCCTAAAACTTAAAGGACATTGATGAATCTCAAAAAGGCATCATGTCCTTTTTGATTTCTTTTGAATACTCCAGCGCATTCAAGAACTTTTACAAAAACAAGTCCGACTTCTTTTTCAATTATTTGCATTATGTTTTCTTCATTAATATCTTCATATTTTGGTAAGAATGCTTCTACCCAGTCTGCATGTTTTGCAGTGAGGTCATTTCCACTTAAATCAGATTTATTCAAAATACATTTTGCGGTTTCTTTCAGTTCTTTATCAAGTCGAGAAGGAAGAACTGCAAGTCCCATAACTTCTATAAGTCCAATGTTTTCTTTTTTTATGTGGTGTAATTCTTGATGAGGGTGATATAGACCAAGCGGGTATTCATCTGTTGTTATGTTGTTTCTAAGTACCAAATCTAATTCAAATAAATCGCCTTTTTTGCGGGCTATTGGAGTTATTGTATTATGTGGTTCTCCGTTTGTTTGTGCAAAGATATATGCATCTTCATCAGTGTAGTTTCGCCATTTATTAAGTATGTAATCTGCTAAATCAATTAATTTATCGGAGTTTTCATGTTGAATTCTAATTACTGACATTGGCCATTTTACGATACCGACTTTTACATCTTCATAGCCTTTGATTGTAAAATATTCTTCTATTTCAGCTCTTTCCATTGCAAATTCATAGTGCCCACCTTGAAAATGGTCATGGGAAAGGATTGAACCTCCGACTATCGGTAAATCGGCATTTGAACCTACAAAGTAGTGAGGGAATAGTTTTATAAAGTCAAATAACTTTTTAAAAGTGCTTTTGTTTATTACCATTGGTATGTGTTGACTATTTAAGACAATACAATGTTCATTGTAATAAACATATGGAGAGTATTGGAAATACCAACTTTCTCCATCAATTTCTATAGGTATAATTCTGTGGTTCCCTCTTGCAGGGTGATTTATTCTGCCTGCGTAGCCTTCATTTTCTGCACATAACATGCATTTTGGGTATCCGCTTTGTTTAGCAGTTTTAGCTGCAGCGATAGCTTTTGGATCTTTTTCTGGTTTTGATAGATTTATGGATAAATCCAATTTCCCATATTCAGTATCTGTTTGCCATCGTAAATCTTTTTCTATTCTGTATCTTCTTATATAATCAGTATCTTGGCTGAATTTATAATACCAATCAGTAGCTTTTTGAGGAGAATCTAAATATAATTTTTTGAATTCTTCTATGATTTCATGTGGGGGAGATACAAGTGTACTCATGATTTTTGTGTCAAATAAATCGCGGTATACAATGCTGTCTTCTATTATTTTTTTCTCAACAGCATAGTCAAGAATTTCTTTTAGAGTTGTTTCAAGGTTAATATTTTCATAGTTTTGTGCAGGTACTATGAATTCATCAAGATTAAGAATTTCAAGAATTCTGTTTATAACATAGTTTTTATCTTGAGGGGTTATTAAATCTTTTTCAATCCCATATTGTACGAGTTTTTCAATTGTATCAAAAATCATATTAGTATTACCTCTTGTGATTATAATCTTGTGCCGCCCACAGGTCTGATAGAAAGAATGTGACAATTATTTTTGCCAACAATTTTCTCAATATTTTCTTTAAAACTATTAAGTATTTCTTGTGGTACAAATGCTTGTACAGTTCCTGCAAAGCCGCCGCCATGGACTCTATATGCACCTTTATCTTTTAAAAGCTCATCACACATTGCAAGTACAATTCCAACTGCCTGCTCTTTAGATGATCCGCAGACGCAGACGTTTTGTAAGTACATATAAGATGAGTATCCAGATTCTTTGACAATTTTTAAAAATTTATCAAAGTCGCCATTTTCAAGAGCTTTAGCTTCTTCAATTGCTCTTTCATTTTCGTTAAAGAAATGCAGTGCTCTTAGAACAGCTCTATCTCCTGCTAATTTTCTCAACTCAGGTATAGCTTTTATAAATTCTTCTTTTTTTACATCTCTTAAGTAGTCTTGATGAAAATGCTTTGCAATTTTTTTCATTTCATAAGGAATTGCAGCATATTCATCAGTCAAATCTGCATGATCTGCACCTGAATCAATTATACATAGAGCATAGCCTGTTTTTGTAAAGTCAAAATCGACTTTTTTAATAATTGGATTTTCTGTATCGTTAAAGTCAATAGAAATAATTCCTCCGACTGAAGATGCCATTTGATCCATTAGTCCGCAGGGTTTGCCAAAATAAATATTTTCAGCGTATTGACCAATTTTAGCTATTTCAACATCAGAAATTTTATTTTCAAAAAATAATCCGTTTATAACATTCCCGATTAGAACTTCAAATGCTGCAGATGATGATAGACCTGATCCTTTTAGAACATTTGATGTTGTATAGCAGTCAAAACCTTTAATTTCGCAGCCAAGTTCTTTAAATCTTGCACAAACTCCTCTAATTAATGCTTTTGCTTGGTTATATTCACTTTTATCAGGAGAAAGCTCATTAATATTTATTACATCTAACGGGTAGCCTTCTGATTGTACTCTAATTTCATTTGTCCCATTAAGACTTGCTGCTGCAATGACATCTAAGTTGACACTTGCTGCAAGAACGCAACCGTGTTGGTGGTCTGTGTGATTCCCTCCAATTTCTGTTCTTCCTGGTGCTGAAAATAAACTTATTTCATTTTCGTTTTTAAAGGTATTTTTAAAATTTTCAATCAGATTTTGTATTCTGTTTTCATAGAAATCAATATCTTTTGTGCAGTAGATTTTTTCCAATTTTTCTCTCTTAATCATAAAACTCCTTTTTATGATTATCTTATACCCTGAATGTATAATATAGAAACATCTAAATATATTATTTGA
>CAUDIU010000107.1 GCA_958449715.1 uncultured Clostridium sp.
TAAGAATATTATGATTGTATTTTCGCAAATTGATTTAATTTTTTTATTTAAAGTTTTTATATTTTTATATTCTTCATCAATGATAATAATATCAGGAGTTTCTGCACTTATGTAATCATATATAAGTGTCTCATCAGTCATGATTGAAAAATCATAACTGTTTTTATTAAAAATTGATTGAAATTTTTCTGTTTGCGATTTATTATCTGATACCAATAAAGTTTTATTCATATTTTAATTTTATCAGTGTAAAATGAGATAGCAAATTTATTAATTTTTGCAAATTATAATTAAATAAAATTAAGAACTTTTTTTCTTGGTATTTTTATTATGTCTTGGTTTTCCGTTATTTCTTTTTGGTAAATTAGGTGTAGAATAAGATGTTTGAATTCTTTTTACGCTATATACATCAGGAATTGCTTGAATGCTTAATATAACTTTTTTCAATGTATCTATGTTGTCAAGTTCAATGCCAAGTTCAATAATACCGACTTTACCGCTTTTCGATTTAACGTTTGCATAATTTATATTTGTTCCGTTATCAGATACGGCTGCGATAATATCTTTTAACAGACCTTGTTTTTCTGCTGTTTCAACTCTTATTGTAGTGTTATATGTTTTATTTACATTGTCACCAGACCATCTAATATCCATTAATCTTTCAGGTTCAATGTGTTCTAGCATTTGGCAATCCATTCTATGAACAGTAACGCCTTTTGCTCTTGTAACAACTCCTACAATTGGTTCGCCTGGAATTGGAGAACAACATCTTGCAATTGAATACATAAGTCCTTCAAGACCAATGATATCTTTTTCGGATTTCTTTCTAGTAGTTCCATGAAATGCTGTTTCCGGTGTTTTTACAGGTTCAGGTTTTTTGAGTTTATTTATGATTTTATTTAAAGTTGTTTCACCATATCCTAGTGCAGCAAATAAATCTTCTGCAGATAGGTAATTCATTTGTTTTGCAACTTTATCGAATTCGCCTGATTTCATGTAGTCGTCAAAAACAGCTTTAGTTAGTTCATGCTCAAGATTATCTTTTCCAACTTGAATGTGTTCTTCTCTGTTATTTTTCTTAAACCATTGTTTAATTTTTGAAGAAGCTTGTTTTGTAACTACAAAGTTTAACCAATCAAGTCTTGGTGCTGGTGTTTTTGATGTTAATATTTCTACAATATCTCCGTTATGGAGTTTTGTATCTAATTGAGCAATTCTACCGTTAATTAAAGCTCCGACAGTTTTGTTTCCTACTTCTGAGTGAATTCTATATGCAAAATCAACAGGGGTAGCATTTCTTGGTAAATCAAATACGTCACCGTTTGGAGTAAATGCAAATACTTGATCTGAGAATAAGTCTAATTTTACGGAATTTACATAATCTTCAGCAGAAGACATGTCTTTATCATATTCTACAAGTTTTCTCATCCAAGAAAATTGCATATCTGTTGGGTTATTAGCTTTTTGAGAGCCTTTTTCTTTGTATCTCCAGTGAGCTGCGATACCATATTCTGCTACTTCATGCATTTCCCAGGTTCTGATTTGTACTTCTAAAGGTTTTGATCTTGGCCCAATTACAGATGTGTGTAAAGATTGATACATGTTGCCTTTTGGCATTGCAATGTAATCTTTAAATCTTCCTGGGATTGGTTTGAATTGAGAGTGGATAAGGCCTAATACTTCATAGCATTCTTTTTCTGTATCTACAATTACACGGACAGCAGTTATGTCGTATAAGTCGTGGAATGCGATATTCAATCGTTTCATTTTACTGTAGATACTGTAATAATGTTTAGCTCTGCCTGTAATTTGAGCGTTAATTCCTGCTTTTTTTACATCTGCAGTAATTTTGTCAATAAGAATTTTAACTGTTTCTTCTCTGCTTGCTTTGGTTTGAGATACCAAACGTGCAATTTCAAAGTATTTGTCAGGTTCAAGATACCTTAAAGATAAATCTTCTAATTCTGCTTTTATTTTGTAAATCCCTAGTCTGTTTGCAAGAGGGGCAAAAATATCTAAAGTTTCTCTTGCAATTTTTTGTTGTTTTACGGTTGTCATAAAGTTCAGAGTTCGCATATTGTGCAATCTGTCTGCAAGTTTTAAAAATACTATTCTAATATCACTTGCCATTGCAATAAACAAACGTCTGAAATTTTCAGCTTGGCGTTCTTCTTTGGATTTGAATTGAAGTTTCCCAAGTTTTGTAACACCTTGCACTAAAGTTAATACGTCTTTGCCAAATAATTTTTCAATTTCTTCAGGTTGTGTATCTGTATCTTCCAAAATATCGTGCAAAAATGCTGCTTGTAGAGTATGAGAATCAACTTTTAACCCAACTAAAATTTTTGCAACTTCTACAGGGTGTATAATATATGGTTCTTCTGAAATTCTATATTGACCTTCGTGTAATCTTTTTGCGAAAAGATAGGCTTTTTCAATCTGTTCGATTTCTTCAGGTTCTCTGTTTTGTTCAATTAATATTTTTTTTATATCGTCAAAAAGTGGTTTTTCGCTCATGATATAATCATAATACAGATTTTATTTGAATTTTTCAAGTAGAATAAAACAATTTCATTCATAAGGATTATAAAAATGCTTAGAGAAACAAATGATGGATTAATTTTAAATTTGAGAATATCTCCAAATGCATCAAAAAATGAAATTATAAAAACAGATGATAATTTAAAGATTAAGATAACAGCTCAACCTATTGATGGCAAGGCCAATAAAGCTCTTGTTGAATATTTATCAAAGTTATTTAAAGTTTCGAAATCTTCATTTGAAATTCTTAAAGGACAGACTTCTAAGGATAAAACGATTTTGATTAATATTAATGATTTGAAAAAACAAGAAGAAATAAAAACTTTTTTTAATAATCTTTAAAATATTAGCAAAAAAGATTATTCAGGTATTTTTTCAATAATGAAACAAAAAAGGAGTATTATAATGCAAGTTAACAGTATAGGTAGTTCAAATTATTCAAATACTTTCACAGGTGGTATAAATTCAACTTTGTATAAAAAAATAGTTCCTGATAATAAATATCAAGCAGATATATTTAAAAAACTAGATGATGTTTCTAGGACTAATAAAAATCCGTTTGTTCTTTCTGATGCTATATATAATGCAAAAGAAAAGGTTGCAGAATTTATTTTAACTGCAGTGGATACTGTTAGATTTATTCCTGGTCTAGAAAATGTAAAACCAAAGGTTGTTAAATCTTCTGGAAATAATATCTCAGAAGCCTTTAAAAATATAGATTTAAAGGATTTACAAAAAGCGAATGAAGAATTAGCGGTAGATTATTCTAAAACATATAAGGAAACTGAAGGGTTAAGAAAAGAAATTTTCGAAAAAAGACAAGCCACTCAAGAAATGTTAAATAAAAAGTTTGAGAATGCAGAAGGTTTTTGGCCTGATTTTTATAGAAATCTTGATGCTCGAAAAAAGTAGTCTTGTAAATTTTTATTTTTTAAGTTAGTATGTATGACGTAAAGGAAATTTATGCAAAAATTTAATTCTTTAAAATTACATCATATTCATCATCATAGCGACCTTGGAAGGCTATGAATTGATGATTTGCGCTTTTAAAGAATAAAAATAAAATTCAATTCTAAAAATAGTCTTTCAAGGAACCCCGATTAAAGCGTTTGGAAGATTATTTTTTTTGAGCTTGTGCTCATTTTGTAAAAGAATTGGAGATTTTAAGAATATGACTATATCAAATATAATTTCAGCAATAGGTAATAATAGTAGTGTATACCCTTTAATCGTTCGTGATTGTGGAATAGAAGTTCCAACTAAAATAGCTCTTACTTATAACCAAAATAAAAAAGAGTCAAAAGAGGTTGCATATCTTGCAGCAAGAGAACGTTTCCTTGATGAATATGCAACATCTGCTGTCTGGCTCGGTGGAATTCCTTTTGTTGGCTGGATTGCAAATAAATATATTAAGGCAAGAGGACTTAATCCTGATGTGAATTTGAAATTGTTCAAAGAGGAACAAGGTATTCAGGGTATTGATTATAATATCAAAAAATTTAAAGACTTAGTGCCTGATGCTGTAAAAGATTTGGTAAAAGCAAAAGAAAATAAAAAATTGTTCGAAAAACTTTTAGCCGGTAAATTTATTGCTTCTACTACTATTCCTATTTTATTTATGGGATTTATCTTACCAAAATTGATATTTGCATCATCTGCAAAGAAAATTCAAAAATTAAAAGAAAAAGATGTGCAAAGCTTAAAAAATAACGGTCAAGTTAGTTTTTTACAAAAAGATAAATTTTATAAATCAAAAGATGTTAATTTTACAGGAAGTTGGATAACTAAAGCTGCGAATTTTTCAGCTCAAGATAAGATGGCTGTAACAGATGGCGGCTATGCTGTCGGGCGTATTGCTACTGCAAGGAATAAAAATGAACGTTATGATTTGTCATTTAAAATGGCAGGTATGATGTTTTTAAATTTCGTTGCTCCAAAGTGGATTGAAAAAGGTTTAAATAAAATTTCAGGAATTTCATTAGATCCAGTTATGTTAGCTGATAAAGATTTTATGACTCAAATTAAGGAAGGAAAACTTCAATTACCAAAAACTGATTCTGCAAAAGATTTATTAGATTTTGTTGATAATATTCAAAATAAAGATACTTATTTTATTAAATATGCTAAAAAATTTGAAAAAATAAAAATGCTTGAAAATGGAATTAGAGATCCTAGAGAATATGTTGATTTGAAAAAATTAGGAAGTTTTAGGAATGATATTGAATTATTCTCTCAAAAACTGTTAAAATCAGAGAACATAGATTTATTTATAAAGAAAGCTAAATTTGCAAAATCTGCTAATATTTTGACAAATGTTGCATTGAGTAGTTTTTTATTGGCATATGTTTTACCAAAAGCTCAATTTGCTTTTAGAAAACTTGTAACAGGTTCTGATTTGGAACCGGGACTTGCTCCGGCAGAAAAAATCGTAGATAAAAAGGCATAAAAAATACCTCCTCAAATGAGGAGGCATTTTTTTTATTTAGAAAATTAAACCATTGCAATTTCTTTTGGTTCCATATAAACTACTTCGTTGTTGTCCATAGAATGATCAACATCTGCAAGAATTTCATTTTTAATATTAGCTAAATCTTGTTGCATTAATCTTCTTGGTGAACCTTCTGCCATAGAACCGTTTCTTAATAAATATGATGGGTGGA
>CAUDIU010000108.1 GCA_958449715.1 uncultured Clostridium sp.
ATCAGTTGTTTCGGCTTCAAGAATTAATCTAGAACCGCCAACTAAGTCTAGACCTAATTTTGTTGGTTTTATTACGATTAGAGCTATTGATACGATGATTACTCCAACGATAAACCAGAACATTAAAATTTTGTTTTTCACTTTTTTATCCTCTTAACTTTCTAGATATTTTTATTTTTAGTTGTAATTTTAAATTAATATTTTAATAAATATCAGAATTTTTTTATAGGTTAATCGGGCTAATCATTATTGATTTCATCAATTACCATAAATAAATCTGATTTTTCGATAGATGTAAGTTCTACTAACGGACGTCTTACATAATCTTCTATTAAACCTTTATGAGCTAATGCTGCTTTTACAGGTACTGGATTTGGAGCCATAAATAATTTTTTGAATATTGGATATAATTTTTTGTGCATATTTACAGCTGCTAAAAATTCACCTGTTTTGTAATTTCTAATCATAGATTTTAATTCTGATCCAAAGATATGAGAAGCAACAGATACAACTCCTCTTGCGCCTAATGACATCATTGGAAGTGTTAAACTGTCATCTCCTGAATAGATTGTAAAATCATCAGGACAGCATAATTTTAACTCTGTAATCATATCCATATCAGGGAAACTTTGTTTGATAGCGACTATATTTTGATATTTTTCTGCTAATGTAGCTACAGTTTCAGGTAGCATATTAACCCCTGTTCTTCCAGGGATATTATAAATTATTATCGGTAAATCAACACTTTCTGCGATTGCTGAAAAATGTTCGATCATGCCTTTTTGAGAAGGTTTGTTATAATATGGTACAACTGAAAGAATTGCATCGACATCTTCTTTTTGCGCCCATTTAGCAGCCATAATTGCTGTATCTGTGCAGTTAGAGCCAGCATTCATAATTACTTTTGCTTTATTTGCAACAGCTCTTTTAATAGTGCTTAACAGCTCAAATTCTTCTTCATGAGTTAATGTCGGACCTTCACCAGTTGTTCCTGCAACTAAAAGAGCATCACTACCATGAGAAATTAAGTATTTTGCAAGTTCTTCAGCTTTATTGTAATCGATTTCTCTTTTAGAATTAAATGGAGTAACCATTGCGGTAATTACTTCACCAGCATCATATCTTAAAGCCATATAAAACCTCTTTCCCTTTTCAAGTCTATCCCTACGTATAGAAGAATTATAAAACAAAATATATAAAAATGTTTAAAATATTAAGTTATTATACTCTTTTTTTGTTCAATTTTATAATTTATGATAACATTTATATATATGGATTTAAGAAAATTATCGAGGAAACAAAAAGCATATATTGGAGCTTTCGCCGCAGTTGTCGGTCTTTTGGCATGGGCATTTATATCTGCGGGTATAATTACACATAACTTTAATCGTAGTCAATTGCAGACTGATCAAGACCGGCAGGAAGCTATGATTAATGGGATTATTCTTACTGAAACAAAAGATGAAAAAAAATATTGGGAAATATATGGTGAAACCGGTAACTATGATAGCAAAAACGGTGTTGCCATGCTCAATAATGTAGTTGGAAATTTTTATGATGAAAATAACGAAGTATCAATGAGTTTTGAATCTTCAAAAGGTACTTATAACGAAAAAAAAGAACAAATAATATTGTATGAAGATACTTTTATTGTTCTAAAAGATTTAACTACATTAAGAGCTAATAAATTAGTATGGTCTGGCAAAGATATTCCTATTGTTGCTGAAGGAAATGTAAGAATTACAAGAAAAAGTGATTTGTTATCAACAGCTAAAAAAGTTGAAATAAGTCCAGATTATAATAAATTTAAAATTATTGGAAATACGGTATCTAAAGTATACAGCGATAAGGAGATTAAGTGAAAAAAGTATTATTAACATTAGTTATAGCACTATTTGCTACTGGCTTGATTGTTCAGGCCTCTGATCTTATCATAGAATCTAAAACACAAAGTTATAGTGAACAGGAAAATAAACTAAAATTTGAGGGAGATGTAAAAGTATCAGTTGATGATTTAAGAGTTGTTGGAGATTCTGCTGATGTAAGCATGGATGAAAATCAAAAATTAGATACTGCAACTTTTTATAACAAACCTTATGCATATGAGGTTAAAAAGAATAAAAAAAGAGAAGTAAAAGCAAATATTTTGAAAATGTCTTTGATTACAAAAGTTGTGAAAGCTCAAGGAGATACACAATCTACTGTATTTGACGGTAAGACTCCTATTGTTGTTATAAATGCTGATGAACAGGAATATGATACTAAAACAGGGATTATGACTGCGACTGGTGCTGTTACAATTAAGTATAAAGATTTGGATACTTTTTCAGATAAAGCAAAAGTTAAAACTGATAAAAATGGTGATTTGAAAGATATTGAACTTATTGGTAATGCTAGAATTAAGCAACAAAGTAATGATTCTTATGCTGATAGATTTTACTATAATGCTGGTACAAAAGTTTTGACAGCTACAGGTAATACGACATCTAAAGCTATAATGGATGATGGTGCTACTTTGGTATTGAAATCAAACAGGCAGGAATATGCACAAGATAAAAATATATTTAATGCATCAGGAAATGTTAGAGTTTGGTATCAAGACTATTATGCAGTAGGTCCTAAACTTACTTTGTATCCTAACAAAGAAGGAAAACCAAATGAAGCATATTTCACAGGTCGTTCAAGTATTACTCAGGGTGTAAGAACAATTTATGCAGATAAAATTAAGATGACAATGCAACCAAAGAATTTCCACGCTGACGGAAATACAAGAACTGTTATAAAAAATATCGGTTCTGGTGATAATAGTGATAGTGACGGCGGTATAGGATTAGGATTATAAAAATGAGTGAAAAAGAAAAAGTTGATAAAGCAATAGAATTATACCAAAAAGGAGAATATCAAAAGGCTATAGATGCATTTAGTTCAGTATTAGAAACTTGTGCAGATAATGCAGAATTATATAATAATATTGCTCTTTGTTATGCAAATTTAAAAGATTATGATAAAGCTGAAAAAAATTATTTGAAAGCTTTGGAATTAAATCCTAAATTACCTCAAGTATATATTAATTTATCTGATATATATTATCGTGATAGAGATATGGGTAAAGGAATTGAACTTGTTTCAAGAGGTATTCATGAAATTCCTGATAATCTTGTATTGCGTCATTATTTAGCTAGATTTTATATGGAAGATGCAAGACTAGATTTAGCTATTGATGAATTAGAAAATATATTAGAAAAACAGCCTGATAATTTTGATGTTTATTATGATTTAGGCAGAGTGCATTTTGAATTAGGTAATTATGCCAGCGCTATAGAAAATTTTGAAAATGTTCTTGAATATAAAAATGAAAATCCTTGGATATATTACTATTTAGGAGAGGCTTATGAAGCTAATGACGAAATAGATAAGGCTCTTTCTAATTTTCTAAAAGCAATTGCTCATAATGACTCATTCTCACCTGCATATAAAAAAGTTGGAATTTTATTTTTTGCTCGTGGGGATTATGATGATGCTATTGAGTATTTTGAAGATTATATTAATCTTGATATTCCAAAAGAGGAAGTTGATAAAATTAAAGAATTAATCGGCAGAATTAAGAAAAAACAAAATGACGAAAAGTAAGTATTGGATAGCTTTTTCATCAATAGAAGAAATTGACAGCTCTTTTATTCAAAGGCTGTACAATTACTTTGGCGATATTGAGGAAGCTTTTAATGCAAATAATAAATTGTCTGATATCGACGGACTGAGTGTAAAAAAAGCTGAAAAGTTTTTACGCCTTAGAGATAAAATTGATGTTGATAAAACATTTGATGAAGTTGCAAATCGTGGGATTAAGTATTTAACTTTTGATGATGAAAAGTATCCGCAAATGTTGAGGAATATTGAAAATCCTCCATCTGTTTTGTATTACAAAGGAGATTTATTTTCCTGTAATTTGAATAAAACTTTAGCTGTTGTTGGCTCAAGAAAAGCAACAGCTTACGCAAAAGAAGCATTAAGACAGATTATTGGTGAGTTTCAAAATACTGATATTTGTATTGTGTCAGGTTTGGCTTCAGGAATTGATACGACAGCTCATCTTGCAGCTTTAGATAATGGATTAAAGACGATAGGAGTTATCGCAAGCGGTTTTGATTTTACTTATCCTGCAGCGAACAAAGATTTATATAAACGTATTGAAAATGGTTGTGGGGCAGTTGTTACTGAATATTATCCTACATTTGAACCGTTAAAATTCAGATTCCCTCAAAGAAATAGAATTGTGTCAGGATTATCTTATGGCACGCTTGTAGCTGAGGCATCATTAAAAAGTGGGGCTTTGATTACTTCTAATTTAACATTGGAACAAGGTCGAGAATTGATGTGTATTCCAGGATTGATTACAAATCCTAATACTCAAGGAATTTATAAGTTATTGAAAAATGGTGCAACATTAGTTACTTGTGCAGATGATATTTTAGAGGCTTTAGGCTGGGAAATTAAAATAGAGCAGAAAAGTTTATTTGATTTGCCAGAATTAAGCGAAGATGAAAAATTAATATATGAAGCTCTTGAAATAGAAGAAAAATGTGTTGATGAAATTCAATCATATACTAAATTAAGTATAGATAATTTGTTGATGTACTTGACAATGATGGAGCTTAAAGGGATAATTAAACAAGTCGACGGGGACAGATATAAGAGAGTGAATCCTGTTAATTGCTCATAATTTTTATGGGTATTTTATGTATAGGTGGTATAAATAATGGCAGCAAAAGCGACTGAAAATAAAAAAGAAAAATCATTAGTAATAGTAGAGTCTCCTGCTAAATCAAAGACAATAAGAAAGATTTTGGGAGATAGTTATCAGATAGAAGCAAGTTTTGGACATGTAAGAAATTTACCAGAAAAAGATCCTTCTACTGAGAATTTAGGGTTTGATATAAAAAATCATTTTGAACCAAAGTTTGAAGTTATTCCTGGGAAACAGGCAGTTGTTAAAAAGTTAAATGATTTGGCTAAAAAAGTTGATAAAGTTTATCTTGCATCCGACCCTGA
>CAUDIU010000109.1 GCA_958449715.1 uncultured Clostridium sp.
TTTGCGGCTAACCAAGATTTGAAAAAAACTCTTGTTGAACAGTTACAAAAAGAAATGAGTGATTTTAAAATCATTCAACAAAATACGCTCCATGATTTAGATGTAACAAAAAATGAAATCAACGACTTGAATTATAACATTCAAATGGCTTACAGAAAAATATCTACAATGGAAGCTAAAAAACAAGCTGCAGAAGATGCTAACTTCGGTCGTGCTATTGATACCATTATGAATGCTAAATTAAGAGGAGTTCATGCTCCTTTAGCACAATTAGGTACAGTAGACAAAGAATATGCAATTGCAATGGAAGTTGCATTCGGAGGCAGAATGGCGCACGTCGTAGTTGATGATGAGCATGTTGCATCTGTCGCTATCGAACTTTTAAAATCATCAAATGCAGGAAGAGCGACTTTTATTCCTTTAAACAAAATTAAAAAAGCTCCGACACGCTTGCAATTACCAAAAGATAAAGGTGTAATTGACTTTGCTATTAATCTTGTAGATTTTGACGATGAATATATTGATGCATTTTTCTATGCAGTAGGCGATACAATTGTCGTTGAAGACATTGAATGTGCAAAAAAACTTATCGGCAAATACAGAATGGTAACTCTTCAAGGTGAGTTATTAGAAAAATCAGGTTCAATGACCGGTGGTACAAGATTAAGAACAGGGTTAAGCTTTAGTCAAAATGATGATGATGAACTTAATAAATTTAAAGATCGCCTTAAAGAAATGGAACAAAAATTAGGTTCTTTAGAAAATAAAAAAGCATCATTAGAAGATAAACTTGAAGATGTAAGAAGCAAATATTCAGATTCAATGACTGAATATTCGAAATCAAAAGGTGAACTTGAAAATATGAATCGCAACTATGAAAATAGCGAAAATATTTTAAAAGAAAAATCAGATTTCATTGCACAAACAGAACCTAAAATTGTTGAATTAAACAAAAAACTTGACAAACTTGAAGAACAAAATGTCAAAATCTATGATGACATGGCTGTTTGTCAAGAAGAAATTGATGAAGTTGAAAAACTTATTAATGATCAAGACTTAAAAGATTTGAAAGAAAAAACAGAAGGTGTAGAATCTGAAATAAAACGTTTACAAACTAAATTGATGACAGCTGATAATGACAAAAACGAACTTAATCGTCAAATTGCTTTCCATCAAAATCTTATAGAAACAAAAGAAGAAGAAATTACAAATATTGAGCATACTAATGTCAAATTAGAAGAAGACAAAACTCGTTACAAAAATGATATTGTGGATTTGAACAAAAAAATGGAAAATCTACATGAGCAAATTGCTCAAATTGAAGAAAAACTTGGAAAATTATTAAAAGAACGTGATGAAATCAAAGAAAATTTAATAGATCTTGAAAAACAAAAACATATTAAAATTTCAGATATTGAAAGAATTGCAGAACAAATTGAATCTTTTAAAGCTCGTAGAAGAGAATTAGAACCACAATTAGAAACTGCAAAAAAAGAACTAGAAGATGCTGGAGAAGACATAGGTAAACTTGAGCCTGTTGAAATATCAATTGACGAAATTACATCTAAAATTCAGCGCTTAGAAAAGAAAATGAACGAATTAGGTGATGTAAATATGAGAGCTCTAGCCACATACGATGAAGTACTTGCACGTCAAAGAGAATTAAAAGAACAAATTGAGACACTTTCTAAAGAAAGAAAAGAAATTCTAGAAAGAATGCAGGGCTATGAACAATTGAAAAAAGAAACATTTATGAAAACTTATAATCACATAAATGAAAACTTTAAAGAAGTATTCCATCAATTGTCAGAAGGCGAAGGAGAATTAAAACTGGAATACCCAGATGACCCACTATCTGGAGGTATGACTATTGAAGCTCAGCCGAGAGATAAAGATCTTCAAAGATTAGAGAGTATGTCAGGTGGTGAAAAATCTCTAACTGCTCTTGCATTCGTATTTGCAATTCAAAAATATATGCCATCACCATTCTATGCATTTGATGAAGTAGATGCAAGTTTAGATACAATGAACGTTGAACGTATCGCCCAAATGGTGCAGAACCAGTCAAAAGATACGCAATTTATAGTAGTTAGTCATAGGCGACCTATGATAGAATCAGCTAATAGAACTTTAGGCGTTACTCAAAAAGAAAAAGGTATAACTAAAGTTACAGGTATAAAACTAAGGGACGAATAATTAGGATATGAGTACAGAGACAGCATTAAATTATAATTTAGATTTACCTGATTTAGGTTTATCAAAAGATGGCAAACCCAAAAGTGAAGGGATTGGAATTCTTGTTGATATGGCTAAAGCAGGGAAAATTGACCCTTGGAATATTGACATTGTCGATGTTACAGATAAATATCTTGCTCATATGGTACAAATGAAATCCCAAAATTTAAGAGTAACAGGCAGAACTTTTTTATTTGCCGCTGTTCTTTTAAAATTAAAATCAAATGTCTTAGAAGGCATTGATATAATGCAATTTGAACCAGAAGAACCAAATATTGAGTATGACGATGACGGATTTATTGTAGATTATGGCGAAGAAGATTATGTCCCAACTAACAACGTAATATCTATTGATGAAGTTCTTCAAAGACGTACAAGTGTCAGATTAAATCATAATCGTGTTGTTACATTGAAAGATTTGATCAGACAATTAGAATTTTATGAAAAATTAGAACAAAAACAATCTTTGAAAAGCGCTCATGAAAGAGCTAAAAGAAGAGTTCAATCATACTCAAGATTAACACCTGATGATATTGTTAATCTTGCACATGAAGAATATATTGAAAGTTGTGTTTTGACTCTTAAAGAAAATTTAGGACAAATCTTTGAAAAAAATGAAAAAATTGAATTAAATGAATTAACACTTTTAGGTATGGACAAAATAAGTGCTTATATAGCCTTACTATTTTTGACTGCTGAAAGTGATTATGAATTACAGCAAGATGAATTTTACTCGGATTTATATGTTGTAAAAGGCACAGAAAAGCAGGAGCAGTTAGAAACAAGTGACTTACAATAAAAAATTGGCAAAGAGGATAGAAAAATGGAACAGTTGAAATCCAGAATAGAAGCTGTCTTATTTATTACAGCACGTGCTGTTTCACTGGACGAAATCGCAAATATACTAGGTGAAGAAACTGAAAAAATAGAAGAAGCTATTTTAGAATTAATCATGGATTATTCTACTCGTGATGGTGCTTTAGAGATTGACGATGAAAATGGCTATATACTTCAAGTTAAAGAAGATTATATGGACTTAGTTGAATTACTTTGCCCAGTGGATTTAAAACCTGCTGTATTAAGAACACTTTCTGTAATTGCTCTAAAAGAGCCAATTAGGCAAACTGATTTAAAAGAATTAAGAGGATCAACTGCATATGATCACGTGCAAGAACTTGTTGAAAAAGGACTTGTATCGAAAACAAGAGATAAAAATGGTAGAAGTTTTAACCTTAAGACAACTCCTAAATTTGCAGAATATTTTAAATTAAAAGGTGACACACGCTCCCTTGCTAAAATACTTGAAATTGATAAAGGGATAAAAGATAATGAGCCAAACAAACAGTAGTGATAGGCAACTTACAATATTTATATGCTCAATTGCAATTATATTTGGGGTTGTATTTAAATTTATGCCATCATATTTTTATTGGCAAGGGCATAGAGAATTTAAAAAGCAAGAATATACAAAAGCTCATAAATATTTAAAAAAAGCCTATAATATAAATAAAAGAAATAAAGATTATAGATATTTTTATGTAAAAACTCTTACACATCTTAAACCAACTTTAACTGTGCAAAAAGAGATTTTTGAAGTGGCATCAAGCTCACAAAAAGATAGTGCTCAACAAATAGCAGATCGAACAATTACAAATTGGCGAAACAATATAATGACTTATATTGGAGACAACTATATTGAACAAGTACCACTTGATAAAGGTATTATGCGATGGGATGAATCCAAATTTCCTCTAAAAATTGCAATAATTAATACTGCTCAAGCTGATATTCCTGCATATTATAATTCAGAAATATTAAAAGCATTTGGACAATGGCAAGCTTCAACAGATTTTATAACATTTAGCACCACAAATTCAACGAAAGATGCTAACATTATAGTTAATATTTCTCAGCCACCAAGTAACTTATGTTCTGAAAAAAATTGCAAATATGTAGTAGGATATACTACGCCAGATTTTAAAAATTCCACATTAAACAAAATGACAATAATTTTATATGCAAAAGACCCATTTGGAAACTTTTTTTCTGATAAAGAGTTATACAACACAATTTTACACGAGATTGGTCATGCATTAGGCATAATGGGGCACAGTTACAGTTCTGAAGATTTAATGTTTATGGCTACAGACAGTGATGACAATTTTTATGCTCCTTATAGAAGTTCTTTTCAATATCTATCATCTAAAGATATAAATACAATAAAATTGCTATACAAAATGTTTCCAAATATAACTAATACACCTTTAGATGAACTTGAAACAAAAGGTCAAATTTATGCTCCTGTTATTTTAGGTTCCTCAAGCCAAATTTCATTAAGGAAATTGAAAGAAGCTCAAAACTATATTAAAAATGCTCCTGACATTGCAAGTGGTTATATTGATATGGGAATAGCATATGCTGAATTGAATAAGTATAAAGATTCAATTAAAGCACTTCAAAAAGGTTATGAACTTGCTAAATCAAATGATGAAAAATATATAATTCTATATAACTTAGCAGCTGTCTATATGAATAGTGAAAAATATGATAAAGCGATGGAATATGCTACGCAAGCAAAACAAATATATGATTGTGAAGAAATTAAAGAATTAATCATGAACATAAAACATTCAAAATTAACAAAAAAATAAGAAATAACTAACTATTACTCTCTTAACAAATACTTCACAAACACTTTAAAAAATATTTTGTTTAAGATATAGTTAATTGGTTTGGTAAAATATAGATATGGAGATATGAAATGTATAATGTAGCTATCATAGGAGCAGGTCCAGCAGGCATTTTTGCT
>CAUDIU010000110.1 GCA_958449715.1 uncultured Clostridium sp.
TTTTAAATCAATATGTTTTGGTAAATAATGACGTAAATATTTCATTAATGTCGGATTATATGCTCCACCGCCACCTATAATAACTTCTTTTATATCTATATCTGGATAAATAAATCTTTCATAAGCAGTTGCGATTGTTTTAGCAGTAAGAGCTGTTGCAGTAGCAACAATATCTTCCGGCTTTTTAGGTCCAAACCTAAGTGCATTTTCAATATATTCTGCCGAAAAATATTCTCTTCCGGTAGTTTTAGGTGGGACTTTAAAATAGTATTCATCTTGCATCAGACACTCAAGCCAACTTTCACAAACTTTACCAGAATCTGCAATTTTTCCATCTTTATCATAATTTTTTTTAAAGAATTTATTAACACAATAGTCAATCATGATATTTCCAAGTCCAGTATCAAATCCAAAAGTCGGAAAATCTTTTGATATTACTGTTACATTCGAAATACCACCAATATTTTGAACCAATAAATTTTTCTTTAATGGTTTAAACCATTTTTCATCTGCAAAACAAACTAAAGGAGCACCCTCTCCACCAGCAGCAATATCTGCTTCTCGGAAATTTGAAATTGTTAAGCAACCGGTTTCTTGAGCAATAACAGCACTCTCTCCAATTTGTAAAGTACTTTTTAATGAAATTTTATCTAACTTTTCCTCAATTGGAAAATGAAATATTGTTTGTCCATGACTTGCAATAAAATCAGGTTTTCCATGTTCTGAAATTAAAACTTTACAAGCTTCAGCAAAACAATGACCTATAGCAAAATTCATTTGACATACATCTTTAACAGAAACATTTCCTGAAAAAAGTTGAAATATTTTAGCTCTAATATGTTCTGGGTATTTATAATTAATTCCAGATATAAGTTTTACTGACATATCCGGATTAACTTGACACAACCCTGCATCAATACTATCACATGATGTGCCAGACATTAGACCTATAACCATTTTTGACTGCAATTCTTCCATAACTTATATAATATAAAAAAGCTTGCATTTTCGCAAGCTTTAAAATATTACAACTATCTCCTCTTCCCCTTAAATCTTTTTTGTAAATCCCAAATAATTAAAATAAACTAAATAAAAATATCCCTAATCTTTTCTTCTACACTTCAAAAAACTTTTTTATTTCCTCTTTCTTTAACCCATTTTTCCAACTATCGAGCTTTTGCCATCACCTCTCTTTTACTCTACTAATTCCGCAAGATTTTTGTTCATTTAGGACTTAAATCTTTTATCTATCCTGGCAGCCGTTCCCTTATTTTCTGTTTTAAGGTTACCGCCCCTCCACACTTTTTAATGTAAATCTAAGTTAAAAGTTTGACAAGTAAAGAAAAATAAAATAAAATTTACAATTGACCATGCCCCTTGAAATAACTAGAAAAAATTCAAGTTCTTAAATCTTAATGAAGAAATCTTAATGAAATTAAGTAAAAATCTAACAATTTTTAATTGACAATTAATTATTAGTGTTAATTACACAATTTAGACATGCTATAAATTTTATAGTAAAATATTCAGGGGAGAGAATAATGAAAGAATTTATAAAAAATCAAAAAGTAACCTATAATTTAATGTCCTTTACAGGGTATAAAGCATTACTTTTATTCTCTCTTTTAACAGAAGGACCAAAATCTTACGAAGAAATTTGCAATCACTTTATTAATCACCCATATTTAAGAGAAAAAATATCAATTGATACTTTAAGAGTTTATATTAATTCACTAAAAAGAATAGGTTGCGAAGTAAAAAGATTTAGGGGCGAAGACAAAATTTCAAGATATGTAATTACAGCTCACCCATTTGAACTTAAAATGTCAGATGAAGAAATGCAAAGTGTAATAAAAACATATAAAAGTCTTGTAAAAAATATTGATATTAAAGAATTATTATCATTAGAAAAATTCTTTGAAAAAATCGGAAAATATATTAAATGCGAAAGTTTTATAAATGAAATAAAAAATATTTCCCTTCTCAAAGATATAAATCGAGAACTACTAGAAGAATTAATCGACTGTTGTGAAAAGAAAAACCAAATTTTAATAGAATACAATTCGCCAAATACAGGACTAAAAGATATTGAAATACTAACAGACAAAATTGATATTTCTAACGGGAAAATTTATTTATATGGTACCGGTTTTGAATACATGGAATATGGTATTTTTTTAGTTAGCAGAATTAAATCTATTAAAGAAATAAAATTAAACAAAACAATTCCTGATAATTTGAAATCTATTTGCATAACATACGAACTAAAAACTGAAAACAAAAACTTAATATTAGATGAAAATGAAAAATTGATAAAAACAGAAAATAATAAAGCTGTTATTGAACTTAAAACTTCTAATAAATTTCTGGCTAAACAAAAATTCCTAGAATATGGACCAACTTGCAAAATAATTGCCCCAGAAGATTTCAAAAAAGAATTTATTACATTATTAAATAACATGAAAGCGGGGTATTATTGTGACTAAAAAATTAACAGAAAAATACAATAATGCCTGTGTTAAATTATTTGAATTTATAAAAATGCTTTATGAAGGAGATGTAGAATTTAAAAAAGTTATAGACCACTTTTCAAACGGGCAATATGATGGAACTTCAAACACACATGTTACCTTAAATAAATACCTTAATGCGATGAAAATATTTGGAATTAAGGTAAAAAAAATTAATGGCAAATATCAAATGCAAAGCTCCCTATATAAAATTAAATTTAATTTAGAAGATTTAAAAAGCATTAAACTTTTGAAAGAAGCGAGCGAAATGCTACCTAACGGTAAAAACAAAACCAATCTAGAGCATTTTATACATAGTTTAGAAATCAGATATAATGACTATGCACAATCTTTAGAAAAAATAACAAATAATACAAATAATTTACATTTGCAATTTAATCATTCTGAAATGGTAGAACAAATTAAACAATGTGAAAAATTTTGCCAAGATAAATTAAAACTTGAAATTATTTACACAACAGAAAAAGGAGAAGCTATAAACCTTTTATGTTCACCAATTGAATTACTATATCAAAAAAGAAAAATTTTCCTAAAAGCTTTAGGGAATAATGGGAGTAGAGTTTATGAAATTCCTATTGAGAAAATTCAATCTGTAAAACAATTACCAATATCAAATTCAGGACAATCAATACCTACTACAATTGTTTATAGAATAAAAAATAGATTAGCAAGAAACTATAAACTAAGAGACTGGGAAAGATTAGATAAAATAGAAGCAGACGGCAGCCATATCATAGTCAACAAAAATGAAGACTTACATATGCTAATAAAAAGATTAATGAGATATGGAACTGAATGCGAAATTTGTTCTCCTAAATTCTTTAAAGAAGAAATGATTGAAAGAATTAATTCTACCCTTGAAAATTATCAATAATATAATGTTACATTAAATTTATTTTTTAATAATCTTTATGTTAGTATTTTGCTATGGATAGTAATACTCAATTTGTACCACTTCACCTTCACAGTGAATTTTCACTTCTGGATGGTGCTATAAAACTAAAAGATTTATGCAAGTTTGCCAAAGAAAATAACATGCCAGCTGTAGCTATTACAGACCACGGAGTTATGTATGGTGCACTTGATTTGTATTTGGAAGCAAAAGAAGCTGGAATTAAACCTATTATAGGGTGTGAATTTTACGTACATAATGGAGATATCACAGAAAAAGATCCAAATAATAATCCAAGATATCACTTAATTCTTTTAGCAAAAAATAATGAAGGGTACATGAACCTTGTAAAACTTGCATCTGATGCAGCTTGCAAAGGTTTTTATATGAAACCTCGTATTAATTTTGAGCTATTAAAAGAACGTCATGAAGGAATTATTTGTTGCTCAGCCTGTCTTGGTGGAGAAGTTTTGCAAAACCTATTAAAAGGTGATTATGAAGAAGCAAAAGCTGTTGCCAAACGCTATAAAGATTTATTCGGAGATGATTATTATATTGAGTTACAAGATCATGGGTTGGAAGAACAAAAAAGAACTAATCCAGATTTAATCAAGCTCGCAAAAGAACTTGATATAAAAATGATTATCACAAACGACTCTCACTATTTAAGAAAAGAAGATGCTGACTGGCATGATACTTTACTTTGCATGCAGACACAGTCTATGAAAGATGAAGAAAATCGTTTTCCTAATAATGAGTTTTATGTAAAAACAGTTTCTGAAATGCGTGATGCCTTTAAATGGATGGATTCAGAAACTTTTGACCAATGTATAAAAAACACAGTTGATATAGCAGAACAGTGTCACGTTACAATTAAATGGGAAGCACCATTACCAGATTTCAAAGTTCCACCAAATCACACAACAGATTCTTACTTGGAAGAACTTGTAATGCAAGGTCTTAAAAGAAAATACAAAGAAGAAGAAATAACTCCAGAACTTAAAGAACGTGTAAAATATGAACTTGGAATTATTGAGAAAATGGGATTTTCTGCATATTTCTTAATAACCTGGGATTTCATTCACTTTGCAAAAACACATGATATACCAGTAGGACCAGGAAGGGGTTCTGCAGCAGGTTCAGTTGTTGCATATGCTCTTGATATTACGGACTTAGACCCCATAAGGCACCATCTGTTGTTTGAAAGATTCTTAAACCCTGAACGTTTCAGTATGCCTGATATTGATACAGACTTTTGTATTGAAAAACGTGGAGAAGTTATTGACTACGTTGTAAAAAAATACGGCGAAGATAAAGTATGTCAGATTATTACATTCAATACACTTGCAGCAAGAAACGCATTCAAAAGTGTTGCAAGAGTATTCGGAATGGAATATGCAAAAAGTAATAAAACAGCTTCCTTAATCGAAGATACAATTGAAGGTTCAATGATTGAAGGATCCGAACTAAAAAATCTTTACGACACAGATGAAGAAATAAAAAGGGTTATAGATACAGCTAAAAATGTAGAAGGTATTAAATGCGGTATAGGTATGCACGCTGCAGGTGTAATTATCTCATACAAACCACTTGATC
>CAUDIU010000111.1 GCA_958449715.1 uncultured Clostridium sp.
ATTTAAGACAGGATTTAGTTTTGACACCCCTGATGTAATTGATTTAGAGTTAATGAAAAAACATCTAATGAAACTTAAATCAGGAGTACAAATTACATCTCCAAAATATGATTTTGTAACTTGCGTATCAGATCCTAACGGAGATATTAAAAAACCAGCTAAAGTTGTGTTAACCGAAGGTCTATACGTATTAAATGAAGGTGTAAGAGATATTATGGATGTAAAAGTCTATGTATTTACACCATTAGAAGTTATAAAAGAAAGATGGTATAAAAGAGCTGCTCTAAGAGGTAAAACAGGAGCTGCTGCAGATCTTCAATTCCAAGATGTAAATAGAACTGCTCAAAAATATATAAGACCAGCTTATCAAATCTCTGATGCTGTAATAAATGGTATGGTATCTCAAGAATACATTCAAGAAATTACTGATAAGATATTTAATACACTTAAAAATATTGTTGAATATTAAAAAAGCCCTTAAAAAAGGGCTTTTTTAGTGATTATTTAATGACCACAAGATGTACATCTTGGCTGAACAGGTGCAATATAAATTTCATCACAAGTGTTGCAAGTTGGTTCTGCAAATGCTTTTTTACAAGTTGGACATTTATTCATTTGAACAGGTGCACACTCATCACATTTTTTAACTTTTTTCATTTTACACTTATTACAGTTTTTAAACCCCTTAAATGGATTCAAGCTAAATGAATAGTTGTTTTCGGCTTCATTTACATAAGTCACTGGATTTAAATATCCAATATAAGGCATTGGATTTAAATTCTGCATACAACTACAAGCTGCAAACACTCCTTGAGAAGATAATGTCAAAGCGCCAATAAGCACCAAAGAAATACATAAATTTTTCATAAAATACTCCCATATAATTCTAATATCCGTAAAAATTAATTTACATATTTATTTTAAACTTTATGAAAAAATTTCCTATACCCAACTTGATAACTAATCTAAGTAAATAGGACTAATAAAAATTATTAAAAAAAAATAAGAATTGAGAATAAACTCAACCCTTATTTTCTTTTAAAGTTTACTAATACTAATTATTTTGAAATAACAGCATCATCAAGTAAAATTACATAAATATTTTCACCTGCTTTTGCATGATATTGAAGACCAGGAGTAACTAATCCTGTAATTAAACCAACTGCAGCACCAACTGGAGTACCAATTGCAACACCGGTTCCGATATTAGCTGGGTTTGGAATAAATGCGAAACCAACACCTGCACCAGTACCAACTGCTGCACCTGCTGCTGTACATAATAATAATTTACCTGTTGTCATCCAAGGACCTTCTTTTAAAGAATAATCTTTAGAGAATGGTTTAGCATTAAATGCTAACTCTTTACCGCTAGGTAAAATAATTTTTGTTAATTGAGGATAAACTCTTGCATTCTTATTGAATTTCTTTGGAGGTTGAATTTCATTAATTTGAGCAACAAATTTAGTACCAGCAGGAATTATAAGAGTACCTTCTTCTGTACAAATATCTTTGTCAGCAACAAATGTAACAATATCACCAGCTTTGTGTTCTTCAGATTTAAATTTATCTTCAAATGCAACAACTAATACGTTACCTTGATTAATAGTGCTTTGAATATTATTGATAGCTACCTCATTATTAGGAGCTTTTCTTGTAACATCAAGGTGTTCAATTCTTGTTGTTCCAATATATTCTTGTTTTACTAAATCCAATTTTTCTTTCAATCTAGCTAACAATACAGCAGCTTCTGCTCTTGATAAATTATCATTTGGTCTTAATTCTCTTGAATCAGGATAATTTACATAGATACCGTAATTAATTGTTTTAGCATAAACTTTTTTAGCCCAAGCAGGGATTGCTGCTGCATCTTTGAATTGATTTAGAACTGATGTATCAGCATCCATATCTTTTGTAATGTGGCTAATTACAGATTGAGCTTCAGATCTTAAAACTGTGTTATTTGGTTTGAAAGTACCATCAGGATATCCATATACAAGACCTAATTGTTGTGAACGTAATATGTTGTCATAATTTGGATTTGAAGATTGAACATCTTTAAATTTGTTAGAAATTGTTACATTCAAATTTTCATCTGACAAAACTTTTAATAAAGCATTCACAAATTCAACACGTGTCATATTACCTTCAGGATTAAAACGATTTCCTGACAAAGTCATAATATTGTTATCTACAACAATATTAATCTCTTTGCTAGCCCAATAATTTTGGCTAACATCTGCTATTGATGCAGCTAATGCAGGTATAGCATTAAATGCTAATAAACATAACGCCATTACCCCAGAAACAAATTTTTTCATTTTCTTACTTCCTCATGTTTACTAGTAAACCTTTTTTGTGTAAAATTATAACGTACATTTTTATATTTGTAAACATGATTGTTATAATTATATAAATTTACCCAATATAGAAAGGAAAAATATGGACAATTACACTATGACGAAAATTGTTGCAACACTAGGTCCTGCAACATCTACAAAAGAAAAAATCAGAGAGCTTTTTAAAAATGGCGTAACCATGTTCAGATTAAATTCTTCACATGGCGATGTTGAAATGCACAAAACAAATTTATCTTACATTAGAGAAATTGAAAAAGAAGAAAACACTTTAATTCCTGTTCTTTTAGACTTACAAGGTCCAAAAATTAGAATCGGAAATTTACCTGAATCTATTGAAATCAAAAAAGGACAAATTCTAAAATTCCGTCACCAACCAGAAATTACAGGAGATATCCTTCCTGTAGACTACAAAGGAATGGCTGATGACGTTACTCCTGGCGAAATGATTATGATTGATGACGGTAAAATTCAACTTGAAGTAAAAAAAGTTGAAGACAAAGTAATCTTTGCTGAAGTTTTAACTGATGGACTTTTAAAACAAAGAAAAGGTATTAATATCCCTGGATCTCAAGGAAGTCTTGATGTTTTAACAGAAAGAGATATTAAATTTGTAGAATTTGCTGCTCACAATGATATCGATTACCTTGGTTTATCATTTGTAAGAGAAGCATCTGATGTTGTTAAATTACGAGAATTATTACACAGCCATGGCAATACAACTGCTAGAATTATTTCTAAAATTGAAAAACCTCAAGCTGTTAATAATATTGATGCAATTATTGAAGTATCAGACGGTATCATGGTTGCAAGAGGCGACTTAGGTATTGAAATTTCTAACGAAAAAGTACCTATCGTTCAAAAAACTATTATCAGAAAAGCAAATACAAAAAGAAAAGTTGTAATCGTTGCAACTCAAATGTTAGACAGCATGATTGAAAATCCAATTCCTACACGTGCAGAAACTTCTGACGTTGCAAACGCTATTTTAGATGGTACTGATGCTATTATGTTATCAGGTGAAACTGCTGCTGGTGCTTACCCGGTAGAAGCTGTAGCTATGATGAAAAAGATTGCTGATAACGTTGAAGAATCTCCTTTCATGAGAAAAAATAAATTCCCTCGCAAAATGATTGAAGAAGAAAAAGATTCTCAAGCTATGGCTATCGGTATGTCTATCGCTGATATGGCAAGAAAAATGAATGTAAAAGCAGTTATTGCTCTTACAGGAAGCGGATTTACAGCTTCTATGCTTGCTGAAGGAAAACTTAATATCCCTATTTTTGCATGCTGCCCTTGCAAACATATTTGTAGAGATATTAAATTATACCGTGGAGTATTCCCATATGTTGTTGATTTCGATGCTTCTATTGACAAAGAATCTTTAAAACAAATGGATGAATTCTTAATGAAATCAATGAAATTAGAAGATGGCGACTTAGTATTAGTTACAGGTTCCGTTCCTGAACTTCTAGTAGGTGGTACTAACTTCATTAAAATCCATGAAATTGGAAAATTAAAAAGACAAGAAAATGCTCAAAAATAAAAAATATAATATTTAAGCATTTAACATAAATAACAGTCATGATAATTTATGACTGTTATTTTTTTCAAAAAAAAAGCCTCCTTAAAATAGAAGGAGGTAAAATTTTCTTTTAGGAAGGTAGGAATAGGAATTTATAGTCTCTCTTTATTTAAACGATCTCTCTTAATATCATCGTGTTATATATATAAAGTATATAATTAATATCTAATTTCAGAGATTACTCAATTTGTTACAAAAATTAATACTTGATTTTATCCTATATATATTTTATACTTATATTTGTAGGAGACATATAGGATATAGGAGTTAGGAATGTTAGTTTCTTCCATCGCTAGATTCAATGCAATTAATACAATGAATAATGCATCTTTTGCCTCAATGCAGGCTTCAAATTCTATGATTAATGGTCTTAATAATACACATACATTTGGCGGTGAGCATGATTTAAGCATGCTAAATAAAATGGATAAGAAAAACAGTCTTGACTTATTAACAAATAAATTATTATACAATGTTGCATATCTTCAAGAAAAAATGGCAGCTAAACATCAAAGTAACCAAATAAAAAAATCTTTAAATGTTTTAGCTTAATTATTTTCTTTAAATAATTCTTTTACCAATATTGAACATACAGCAGGTATAATTGATACAAATATCAATACATTTGTAATACCAAATTTTTCTGCAATAAATCCTAATAAAGACATTGTTATTGCAACAATTCCCCAAGAAAAACCATTTATAAAACCTGAAATTATACTTTTATATTCAGGAATAACATTTTGAGCCATAACCATAGTTACAGGTGTTGCCATCATTGTAATAAAGCCCATAATCACAAATATTCCGAGCGACAATGTTGGATGAGAAGAACAAGTTAAAATAAATAATATCATTAATGGGAATGTTGAAATCATTGAAATATAAAATACATTTGCTGCTCCAATATTCTTTTCAATATGACCACTAATTAAAGAACCTATTCCTCCTGCAAAAATAAACATAAACAAAGCCATACCAATATAGAATGGTTTATAGCCCATATTTTTCCATAAAAATGGCAACAAAATAAAACATGCTGACATTATCATTGTCTTGAGCATTGCAATTACATT
>CAUDIU010000112.1 GCA_958449715.1 uncultured Clostridium sp.
TCCACAAAAACCAGCTGTTGAAAAAGTTGAAAAATCTTCTGAATCAAGAAAATTTCCACCAAAATCAGAAAGAGCTCCTAGAGGAGAAAGACCTTTCCCTCCTAAAAAAGATGGTGCTTCTAATAAAAAACCTTTTGAAAAACCGTCTGGAGAAAGAAAACCAATTCAAAGAACTATAATTTCTCAAGATATTTACGAAAATAAAGGTTCTGGCAGAAAACGTAATGATTCTAAGAAAAAAGGTAAAGATTTTAATTCTAAAAAAGAAGAACAGGAAAGAATTTCTTTAGAAAAAGCAGCAGCACAAAAACATAAAAAACGTTCTCATAAAGAGGAAGAAACAGCTCAAGTTACTCAAATAGTTGTAAATAGAGCAATGACAATTAGTGAATTGTCTGAAAAAATTCAAAAAACACCTGCTGAGATTGTTAAATTCTTAATGATGAATGGCATTATGGCTACTGTTAACCAGCTTATTGACGTTGATGTTATTAAGAAAATTTGTGCGGAATATGAATTAGAAGTTCTTGATGAAGACTTAGAAGCTTACATGGAAGAAGAACTTGAAAAAGAAGAAAAAGTTAAAAAATTAACAGAAGTTGATAAAAAGTTGCTTAAGAAACGTGCTCCTGTTGTAAGTATTATGGGACACGTTGACCATGGTAAAACAACTTTGTTAGATAGCATTAGAGCTTCAAAACATAAAATCGTTGCAACTGAAGTTGGTGGTATTACACAATCTATTGGTGCTTATACAGTATATTTAGACAATAACAAAGAGAAAAAGATTGTGTTTGTAGATACTCCTGGTCACGAAGCATTCACTGAAATGAGAGCTCGTGGTGCTAAAGCAACTGATATCGCAATTTTGGTAGTTGCTGCAGATGACGGTATAATGCCTCAAACTATTGAAGCTATTAACCACGCAAAAGCTGCGGAAGTTCCAATTATTGTTGCTGTTAATAAAATTGATAAACCTAGTGCTAATCCTGATAAGATTTTGCAACAATTAACAGAGCACGGTCTTGTTCCTGAAGAATGGGGCGGTGATACAATTACTGTAAAAGTTTCAGCATTACAAGGTACAGGTATTGATGAATTATTAGAATATATCTTGTTAGTAGCTGATATTCAAGATCTAAAAGCTAACCCTAAAGCAGAAGCTTCAGGTGTCGTAATTGAAGCAAATCTTGATAAAGGTAAAGGACCTGTTGCTACATTACTTGTTCAAAACGGAACTTTGCGTGTGGGAAATTGTATTGTTGTTGGTACAGCTTGCGGACGTGTAAGAGCGTTGTTATCAGATTCTGGTGAAAGAATTCAAAAAGCAGAACCTTCAACTCCTGTTGAAATTCTAGGTTTGACAGAAGTTCCTCAAGCAGGTGACTATTTTGAAGTTGTAAAAAATGAAAAAGAAATGAAAGCAATTGTTCAAGAACGTAAAGAAAAAGAACGTAATAAACGTCTTGATGCAATGTTACCTGCTCATGTTCGCCGTGAAGCTGTCGCAGGTGAAGATGATATTCCTCAATTGAACTTGATAATTAAAGCTAATACAAATGGTTCTGCTGAAGCTGTATCTCAAGCAATTGCTCAGTTAGAATCAAATGAAATTAAAACTAAAATTATTCACGTCGGTGTAGGAGATATTTCAGAAGCCGATGTAATGCTTGCATCTGCATCTAATGCTTTAATTTTAGGATTTACTGTAAAAGAAGATTCTAATGCTTTAGCTGCGGCAGAAAAAGAAGGCGTTACTATTAAAAAATACGATATCATTTATCAGATTTTAGAAGATATTGAAAAAACAATGCTATCTCTATTACAGCCTGAAATTAAAGAGGTTGAGCTTGGTAAAGCAGAAGTAAGACAAATCTTTACAATAGGTAAAACTACAAGAATTGCAGGTTGTTATGTTACTGAAGGTAAGATTGTAAGAAGTAAAGATGCTGTTCTATATCGTGACGGTAAAGAAATCTTCCGCGGTGCAATTGATCAATTGAAACGTTTCAAAGACGACGTAAAAGAAGTTGCTCAAGGTTTTGAATGTGGTATTTCTTTTGCAAAATGGAACGATATTGAAGTTGGCGACATCATTGAAGTTTCAACTAAAGAAGAAATTGAAAGATCAAGTTTATAAGTTTAATTAAAAAATATTAGATTAATACTTATAAAAACCAATTAGAGCGTTAATTTTTATTATTTCATGTTATACTTATTTTACCAAGGAGATAATTATGACTTTAAGAAATGAACGTGTAAGAAAAGAATTAATGAGAGATATTTCTGATATTTTACGCAAAGAAATCAGAGGTCTTGCAGGTGTTGTATCTGTTTTAGATGTAGAAGTGTCCCATGATAATTCTTTTGCCAAAGTTATATATAGCGTGTTGGGTTCTGAAGAACAAGTTGAAAAAACTAAAGATATTATTGAAAAAAGTACTCCAAAAATTCGTTATGAAGTAGGGAAACGTATTCGTTTGAGACTAACACCAGAATTGAAATTTGTATATACTGATTCATTGGAAAAAGGTTCTAAAGTTAGTGAAATTATTGATAAAATTTCTCGTGGAGAGCTTTAATGCCTGATAATTCAAATTTGGCAAAAAAACTATTTGGGTTTGTAAATATATACAAACCTATCGGAATGACTTCTCATGATGTTGTTGCCAAAGTAAGAAAAATTACAGGGATAAAACAAGTTGGTCATACTGGAACATTAGATCCTTTTGCAGAAGGAGTTTTACCTGTATGTATCGGGAAAGCAACTCGTTTAATTGAATTTTTAGCTGATGACAAAGAATATTTGGCTACTGTTCAATTTGGAAAATCTACTGATACTTATGATAAAGATGGTAGTGTTATTTTTTCTTCAGATAAAAAAGTTTCTGAAGATGATGTAAAAGAGGCTTTAAAAATTTTTGAGGGTGAAATTTCTCAAATGCCCCCTATTTATTCTGCAATTAAGGTTAATGGTAAAAAGTTATATGAATATGCAAGAAGTGGTAAAGAGGTTGAAATTCAACCGCGTCGTGTTGTGATTGAAAATATTGAATTAAAATCTTTTGATAAAGAACTGCAGCAAGCCCAAATTTTAATAAAATGTTCAAAAGGTACTTATATTAGATCAATTGCGAATGATTTGGGTGAAAACTTAGGCTGTGGCGCTCATTTGATTAGATTAATCAGAACTCAGGCTGGTAAATTCAGAGTTGAAAATAGTGTTAAACTTGAAGATGTTCAAATTCCAAAAGATATAATTAATCCAATTGACATGGTGGATTATGAAAAGATTCAAGTGAGTGGTGAAGATCTTGAATATATCCGCAATGGGCGTGCTTTAAAAAATAAAAATATTGAGCATGGCAGTATAATTCTTTTGGTTTATAATGATAATGAAATCTGCGCTGTTGGAGTTGCAGATGAGAATGTAATAAAATTGAAGAAAGTGTTTTTATAATGAAAAAGATTATTTTTACTTTAGCTTTGTTATTGGCCGCAAGTCAAATGTCTATGGCAATTGAATGTCAAAATTCTTGTTGTACTGAGCCATATGATTTAACATCAGGTTTCTCAAGATTTGTAAGTACTGTGACAGGGCAGAATTTTATAGCTGAAAAAGTTGGTGAAAGTCTTGTAAAAAAAGCGATTAAGAAAAATATAGTAAGCGGTAAAATTAGTGCAAATTTAGATTCTTACAGTACTAGGGATTTAAAAGCCGGTAGATTTAAGTCTATAGAAATTACAGGTAAAGATGTTGATATAGAGGGAATTTATATTTCTTATTTTAATGCTAAAACTTTATGTAATTTTAATTATATTGCAAAAGATAAGGACAATAATTATATTGTAAAAGAAAATATTCCAATTGTTTTCAAAACAGAAATAACTGAGGAAGATTTGAATAAAACAATGAATTCTTCTGATTATAAAAGGTTAATTGATGATATTAACAGTATTGGTGGAAGTTTGAATATTTTTCAAATAATTTCTACATCTGTAAAATTAAAAAATGGTAAAATGTATTACATTGTTAGATATGCAATGCCTTTTGTTAGAAAGTCAAAAGAAGTAGTTATTAGCTCTGATATTAATGTTGAAAATGGAAAAATAGTTCTTGCTAATACAAATTTTGTAAAAAATAATTCATTAATGGATATTGATAAATTCTCAAGTATCTTAAATTATATCAATCCACTTGATTTTTCTGCAAAAATATTAGAAAATAAAGATGCAAATTTTAATATAAAAAATGTTAAAATAACAGATCAAAAAATAAATATTGACGGAATAATAACAGTTCTTAAAGATAAGGAATAATATTATGCGTAAAAATGAAAGAGTTTTTCTAGGTGTAACAGCTGTAATAATGGTAGCTGTGTGCTGTGTTTTAGGGTTGAGAATGTTATATCATAGTGATGAAAATGTTTCAGGTCCTTTGACACCTATCCCAGAAACTAAAATCCCTGAAGATAATACACCAAAAACTCCTGAAGTCACAAAACCTGTTGAAAAAGTTTATGTGAATGTATTTTTTATTGGTCAAAATTCCAATAAAGAAGAGGTATATAGAGCTGTTAACAGAGAATATGATAAAGATGTTGATGGTTCAAAATTAAAATTTGCGATAAATGCTTTAGTCTCAGGACCAACTGCTTATGAAAAGTCAAAGGGTGTATATTCCGAAATTCCTGCGGGTACTAGAATTATAGCTATTAATGAGGCTCCAGATAAAGTTGTAATAAACCTTAATTCTGCATTTGAAACCGGTGGTGGAACTGATAGTTTGTATAAAAGATTAAATCAGCTAATAAAAACGGCAAAAAGAAATACAAACAAACCTGTATATCTTTATATTGAAGGTAATCAAGCAGAAGTTATAGGCGGTGAGGGAATTATGATTACTCAACCGTTGAGTGAAAATTCTTTGGATGGTTAAAATATAATGGCAGAAAAAGATTTAG
>CAUDIU010000113.1 GCA_958449715.1 uncultured Clostridium sp.
ATACTGAATTAAAGCTCCACAATATTGACCACTTTTATTTTTTTTACAATTATCAAGAAGAGAATTTCTAGAAAGCCCAAAACCGTAAAAATACAAACCAGGTTTAGTTATAATATGCATACCATCACTAAAAGCTTCAGCTGTAAATGTCATTTCAAAAATATCTTTTCCAAACATATCAGGCTTTTTGCTACCATTCAAATCTATCATAAAATGAACATGAATATTATCTTGTTTCAATAAAGAAATATACACACCATCAGACAATATCAAAGAGCTCCAACCACTTGATTTTAAAGGATTTGGGATATATTCATTTCCACTTAATGTCAAAATCCCTGTACTATTCCAACATCCTTGCTCTGTTCCACAATTTTTTACAACGTTAAAATTCTTGCCAAGATATTGGGTAAAAAATTGTACACCATCTTGTGACCAATCCCAATCTCGAATATCACCATACTCCGCCTGTGAAAATTGTATCGATTGTTGCATGGAAGAATAGACCTTTTTTAACTGAGTAACAATCTGCTTTCTTTTATAATTTCCAATCAATGCAGGTATTGTCAATGCTGCGACTACTCCAATAATACCTAGAGTAATTAAAACTTCTGCAAGAGTAAAACCTTTTTTCATAAAACTCTCCATTTTGTTCTCTTTTAGACTACATACATTTACCATAGTATCACATAAAATATTTTTTGTGAACAATAAGACTACAAAAATTTTACAATTAGGCAGAAAAATATTTAAGTTTCGAAAAGAAAAAGGGCTATCTCAAAATCAGCTAGCCGAAAAACTTGAAATATCTAGAGAACATCTAGCCAAAATAGAAACAGCAAAAAGATGTGTTAGTCTTGGACTTTTAATTGATATTGCTGAACAACTAGATATTCCCGTCAAAGATTTTTTTGATTTTTAATTTAACAATAAAAAAGCCAAAGATTTAAATCTTCGGCTTTTTTAATATAAAAATTAAATAATGTTATTTTTTATCTTTTCCTGTTCGTTTATAGAAATCTTCTATAAAGCCAGTATTAAAGTTTCCACTCATAAACACAGGATCTTCAATGATATCTTGGTGGAACGGAATTGTAGTTTCAACGCCAGTAATAACATATTCTTTCAATGCTCTATACATTCTGCGTCTAGCTTCATTTCTTGTTCTACCCCAACAAATCAATTTTCCAATCATTGAATCATAATATGGCGGGATTGAATAATCTTGGTATGCATGGGAATCCACTCTTACACCAAAACCTCCAGGAGTAACATAACCTGTAATTGTTCCAGGATTTGGCATAAAATCTTTTTCAGGATTTTCTGCATTAATACGACATTCAATAGCATGACCACGAAGCACAATATCATCTTGAGTAAAATCAAGTTTTTCCCCTGCTGCAACCATAATTTGTTCTCTAACTAAATCAACGTTAGAAATCATTTCTGTTACACAGTGCTCAACCTGAATTCTGGTATTCATTTCCATAAAATACCATTTACCATCATGGTCTAGCAAAAATTCACAAGTTCCTGCACTTTCGTAATTAATAGCTTTAGCAGCTCTTACAGCTGCTGCACCCATTTCTTTACGAGTAACTTCATCAATTGCTGGAGAAGGAGCTTCTTCCAACAATTTTTGGTGACGTCTTTGAATTGAACAATCTCTTTCACCTAAGTGAACAACATTTCCATATTGGTCTGCTAAGATTTGAACTTCAATATGACGAGGATTTTCTAAGAATTTTTCTGCATATACATCAGGATTTCCAAAGAAATTCTGAGCTTCTGATTGACAAAGATTCATATTAGTTTCAACATCTTCATCACTTCTGCAAATTCTCATACCTTTTCCGCCACCGCCTGCTGTAGCTTTTAATATAATCGGATAACCTACTTTATGAGCAAATTCTTTTACTTCTTCAGGAGTTTTTAAAATTCCTGTACCAGGAGTAACAGGCACGTTGTTTTCAATCATAGTTTTACGTGCGGTAGCTTTATCTCCCATTTTTCTCATAGCTTCAGCTGTAGGTCCGATAAATTTAATACCATGTTTTGCACAAATTTCAGCAAAATCAGCTCTTTCAGACATAAAACCATATCCAGGGTGAATTGCGTCTGCTCCAGATACGATTGCAGCAGAAATAATTGCAGGTATACTCAAATAACTTTTAGAACTTTGAGCAGGTCCTATGCAATATGCTTCTGTTGCAAGTCTTACATGAAGAGAATTTGCATCAGCTTGAGAATAAATTGCTACAGTTGGAATACCAATTTCTCTACAAGCTCTTATAATTCTTACAGCAATCTCTCCGCGATTTGCAATTAATACTTTTCTAAACATATTTTCTTATCCCTATAAAACAGTAACAAGTGAATTTAAAAATTCACTTGTTACTACTCACTATTCTTTTATTCAATATACATTAAAACTTGACCGAATTCTACAGGTTGACCGTCTTGTACGCAAATTTCAACAATTTTTCCTGAGAATTCAGATTCAATTTCATTCATTAATTTCATAGCTTCAACGATACATACAACATCGCCTTCTTTAATAGTTTGACCTACTTTTACAAATGGGTCAGCATCAGGAGATGGAGCAGAATAAAAAGTTCCAACCATTGGAGATGTCAAAGGTTTACCTTTTTTAACTTCTTTTTGTTCTGCAGGAGCTGAAGCTTGAGCTGGTTGAGCTGCTTGAGGTTGAGCGACAGGAGCTGCTACTACAGGAGCTGCTGTAACACCTACAACTTCATTTCTTAAAGTAATAGCTTGTTCACCATCTTCTAAAGATATTTCTGTTAAAGAATTATCAGCTAAAACTTTTGCTAATTTTTCAATATATTCTATATCAAATTTCATTATTTTGCCTTTCTTAAACATTATACAGAGTTACGCTCTATCTAAATATTCATTAGTTCTTGTATCAACTCTGATTTTGTCACCATTTGAAATAAAGAATGGAACGTTAACAACAGCACCAGTTTCAAGAGTTGCAGGTTTAGTACCGCCTTGAGCTGTATTTCCCTTTTCAGATGGAGGAGTATCAGTTACTTCCAAAATAACGTGAGCTGGAAGATCTACACCGATAATTCTTGAATCATGCATTAATACTTGAACAATCATATTTTCTTTCAAATATTTAATACCATCACCGATTTGGTCTTCTGTTAATTGAAGTTGTTCATAAGATTCATTATCCATCATAACGTATTCTTTACCTTCTTTATATAAATATTGCATTTCGCGTCTGTCTAACATAGCTTTTGCAACTTTTTCACCGGCTCTGAATGTTTTTTCAACAACTTGGCCTGTTTCTACGTTTTTAAGTTTTGATCTTACAAAAGCTGCACCTTTACCCGGTTTTACGTGTAAAAATTCAACAACAGACCACAAACCGTTGTCTAGTTGAAGCGTTAAGCCTGTTTTTAAATCGTTTACTGAAATCATATTTTTCCCCTTTTCATAATAATATAATCATTCTATGTAAGTCGATAATATCATAAACATCAAAAACTTCAAACAATTGTTACAATTAAGACTGAAATTATTAACATACTGGCAAAAAATTTAATGTTTGTTTATTATATAAACATAATAAAATGAGGAGTATAAATTATGCAAATTTCAGCTATCAACAGATGTTGTCCAAAACCGCAATTCACATCACAAAAAAACGGTTATGAAAATCCAATTAACAGAAAAACAGAAAAAGGTCTTGCAATATGGGGCTCAATTGGTGGAAGTGCTTTAGTTGGCGCCACAGCAGCAGGTATTGGGAGCTGTTTTATTAAATCAGGAGCAAAAAGCAGAGGTCTAAAACTTGGCGGTATCGGAGCTGCAGCAGGATTATTAACATTAGCTCTTACACTACCAGCAAAACTTTATGATACAAAAGTAAGAGCATTTACTAGAGAAAAAGAAATGGATGTGTTCTCTCGTGATAGAGAACTTAAATCTAATATTTTAGAAGAAGTTGACAAAGAAGTAAAAGACGAAGATATCTCCTTAGATCAAAAAATTAACCATTATACATCTGTTCAAATGGCAAACAAAGGTAATGGAATGCTTATTAAAGGAGTATAAATGAGAATTAGCGCAATTAATAATAGCTACTCATTTACTCAACAAAAACAAACATCCAAAAATGATAATAATCCGATATCAAAAACCGGAGAAAAAGCAAAACTTACTAAAGCAGCTTTTGCCGCAGGCTTAGGGTTAGGAGCCAAGTTATTATTTGAAGTTTTGGATGGAGAATTTGTTGTTGATACGTTAGGCGAGCAAGCTGAAAAAATCGTTAACAAGCAACATAAAAATGCAAATAAAAATAAAAAACTTCTTTTAGCTCTTGGCGCTTGGGCTGGATTAGTTATGGCTTTTATTGGCGGTTTTGCAATGCTCTATACAATTTTCAAAGCACCTAATATAAATTACAACGGGAACGTTAACGCATTTAAAAAAGGCAAAGATATGGACGTATATATTAAAGGTAACAAAGTTGAAAAAGAACTTTATACCCAAATGAATGAAAAAGCTAAAAACGCAAATAAAGAAGAAAAAGCTAAATTAAAAGAACAATATATGCAAATGCAAGCAGCTAAAAATAAAATTCCAGAATTCTTAAAATAAAAACAGCTATTGACAAATATTGAAAAATAATAAATAATAATAAAAAATGGAGGTTGAAAAATGTTTAAACAAGAAGCTTTGAGAGTGCCCCCCCCCCGCAAAATATAGATTATTCTAAGGCTTTTACTCTCGCAGAAGTTTTAATTACTCTTGGTATTATTGGTGTAGTTGCAGCTCTTACACTACCAACCTTGATTGCAAATCATCGAAAAAAAGTTGTCGCAACACAATTAAAACAAAGTTATAGCATTCTATACAATGCTATAAAATTATCAGAATCAGA
>CAUDIU010000114.1 GCA_958449715.1 uncultured Clostridium sp.
TTTACTTCACCTTTTGGTTTTGCTTCACCTTCAGGTTTTACTTCAGTTTCAGGTTTCTTTACATCAGGAGCATCTTTTTTAGGTTTTCCATCTACATCATCTGCTTTTACACCTCTGATTTTATTCCAAAGTTTTTCACCACTTTCGCCGATAGCTACAAAGAAGTTTTTAACATGCCCCATAAAACCAATTTCTTTACCATCTTCTGCAACAGCTCTTGTCAAAGCTTTTTTACCTACTGCAATACTTAAACCTACATAAGTTGCTGCTAATAAACCAACAATTGTACCGATTATTGCAGGAGCTTTACTTTTTTTCTTTTCTGCAGGAGCACCTTCTTTTTCAAAAGAATCTGCAGGAGCATCTGTTTTAGGTGCTTGTGTTGTAAATTTACCAGGTGAATTAATTAAATCTTGAGCATTCACAGGTGCTGCATCACCGCGAAAATTTACATTAGAAACAGAACTTATCATTTTGGAAAACCTCCTTTTATTACCAATTATCTATTTTAACTAATTTTTCCGTCACTTTATCAGATATTGAGACCGATTATAATCTACATACACTGATTGCTACACATTAAGATTAAAACGACTGACAAATTTATTTTGTCTAAAAAAATATTCTTTTTCAATATTTGTTACAAAAATTTACAATCAAATTGGAATATTTTTTTTTTGAGTGTCATCTTATTGAATAGAAGAGGAGAATTTTAACATGGTAACAGAACAAGAAACATTAATTTACATAGAAGATCAGGATAAAAAAGACGCAAGCGTTGCTGCAAATTCATTCGCACATAAAGATACAAAAAATAGAGCTTATATCAACACTTTAGGCGCAGAACTTGCTCTTAAATATTTAGCTTCTGAAAATATTGATGTTTCTGATGTTTATAATATTCATTCTATTAAAAAAATTCTTGAAGAACTTGATATCTCAGATATTATGCTACCTAATATACATATAGATGTAAGAGTAGTATTTGATGAAAATGTAATATTTATTCCAAAATCTCACTTCGAATACAATATTGAACCTGATATTTATCTTGTTTTCAACCTTGCAAAAGATTTTTCTCATGTTAAATTCTTAGGATTTTTTGAACCTAGATTAATTAATAAAAATAATGCTAATGACAAATATTATTTCATAGAAAAAGAAAAATTGAATTCTGCATTGGATCTCAAAAAATATATAGAAACCCATAGAGGCAATACTAAAGAAACATTATCTCAAGAAGATATTGAAAATTCTGAAAGAATTATCATTGCAATGGCTGATAATGATATCTCAGAAAATGACAAAAAATTCTTGATTAAACAACTTACAAAAAGTGCAGAATTAAGAGATAAATTCATTGAGTATGAAAACTTTGAAACATTATCATACAAAGCAATGACTGACCCTCAAATTACTAGAAAAGAAATTATAGACTCAGAACCTACAAATATATCAGATATATCAATTCTTGATGAATTTGAAAATATAAATAATACTCAAGTTGATGAAAATATAAATGAAGAAAATAATAAAGAAACTTCTGAGAATATTGAGGAATTAGAAAATGAAAATTTAACGTCTATTAATGAAGTTGCAGAATTAAATCTTGAACCTATTGAAGATATAGAAGACATATCTTTTGAAGATAATTCAAAAAATGAAAACAATTCTTCTTCAACAATTGATAACACAAACACTCCTTTAGAAGATATTGGAAGCACTATTATAGAAGGAATCGCAGGTGGCGCAGCAGCTGCTGCCGCAGGAGAAATTATTAATGCAGCTTCAACTGCTGATACAGCATTAAATATTGCTGATACAGCACTCAATATTGTAGATTCTGGAATTGAAATTGCAAAAGATATAATTACTAATGATGAGCCAAAGGAAACAGAATCTATTTCATTTGAAAATATTGACACATCTGCAATTGATAATATACAAACAACAGATGAAAATATTGAAGAAGAAACTATCTCTTTAGGAGATGTTAAATTACCAGAAGAAACCGAAAATACTGATTTTATCGATCAAATTGATAATAAAATATCATTTGATGATATAGAAAATAACAATGTTTTAGAAGAACCTATTCCATTTAATATGGACGAAGAAAAAATTTCTTTAGATGAAATTGATACTTCTAACCTAATAGAAGCTAAAGACGATAATTTTGAAACAGAAACATTCTCTTTCGATAATATAGATACTTCTAATATGGAAAACTCAGCAGATATTGACACAAGCGCTATCGATAATACAATCTCATTTGATGATATAAATATTGATGGAAATAATGAGGGAATAAATCAACCTGACATTAATTTAGAAAATGAAACATTATCTTTTGATAATATAGACACTTCTGACATTGAAAATTTTACAAATATCAATGACCAAGAAATTGAAAACAAAATTTCTTTTGATGACATTCCAGAAACTTCTGAAAATAAAAATTTAACACAAGATAATGAAATCTCAAATGACACAATGGCTTCATTTGACGATATACAATTAGATAATATTTCAGAAAAATCTTCAGATAATGAACAAAATCTAAATGAAAACAATATTGATATAAATGATTTTATGGACGACTCAATATCTTTAGAAGACGTTCCTTCTGAAAAAATTGAATCACTTGATAATATTAATGAAATAAATGATACAAATAACGATTTAAACGATAATTTTGTAGAAAATTTAAATGATGATAACGAACTTAATGACAATATTGATTTTGATAACCTTTCAGATATTGAAACCGAAACTCTCGATAATTCAATAGAACCAGAGATAGTGGAAAATACTGAAGAACATAGTAATGAAAGTTTTGGAAAAAATCTTTTAGAAAATTTATCTACAGAAAATATTGATAATATTTCAATTGAAGACTTAGGAATAGATGAAAATATTCCTCATGATAATGAAGATATTTCATCTAATGATTTATTATCTCAAATTGACGATATTTTAAATTCAACACCAACTCAAGAAACTACTGACAATGAAGATAAAACGCAAAATGAATTTGAAAATATTGGAACTCAAGAAAATGAAACCTCATTTGATGATATACCTGACATTTCAGATTTAGCAACAATTAGCGAAATTGAAGATGCTTTAAATAATAATCCTGATAATACAGATTCTTTAGAACCAATAAACCAAATGCAAGAAGAAACAGAATCCGGATTATTAACAGAAGAAGATCTTAATACTAATGATCAATTATTGAATAGTAGTGAAGATACAACCATTGATGATTTATTAAACTTTGATGATAATACAAATCCACATTCAGAAGAAGATCAACCTCTTTCTGATGAAGATAATATTGGAGTTTTATTCAATGATACAGACCCTACATCAGATGTAGAATTAGATGAAATTAATGCAAACAATCAAGAAATTCAACAACCTCAAATACCAGGGGCTGCATTATTAAACAATCAAAATAAAGCTCCTAATAAAAAAACAATTCTTGTCGCAGCAGCACTTGTTACAGTATTAGCTGCAGCATCAGCTGTTATGGTATTTAAACCTAAAAATGATACTACAGCGGATATAGAACCAGAACCAATTAAAACTGAATCTCCTGAAAATAACATAAAAGATACTAATTCAGATAATAAAATAGCAGACGAAAGTACTGAAAATATTTTAGCTACAAACGCTCCTGAAATCACAAAAAATAAAACTCAAAACATGCAAAAATCTCAACAAATATCAGAATTAAAGAATACACCAATAAAAGCAAAACAAACTTCAGAGTCATATGTTAGTGTTAATAAATTAGTTTGGGACGTTCCAAGTAATTTATCATATAGTACAAAATTCCAAAACTATCTTAGAACAGCCGGCAAAAGTATCAAACTATCATTATCTGCAGATTTATTGCTAGCTACAGAATATGCTTATACAAATCAGGTAAAAGTTGCAATTAAAATGACTAAAACAGGTAACGTGCAAGATGCAAAAATTGCAGCAAGCAGTGGATCCACTCAAATTGATAACATTGTGTTACAATCTGTTAAAGATACTTTAAACGTCGTAAAACCGCCTGTAGACGAGATTAAGACCCCAGATTTCAATTTGAGTCTTATCATATACTTTTAATTATGCTATAATGTCGTAAGAACAAGGAAACCTAATAGTGGAATTAGCTCAAGACAAAATAGATTTAATAGAAAAAATTATAAAAAGTGATAGAAAATTCGTTAATAACGAAGATTTGTATGATGACTTTTTCAATGAAACCTGTAAACGTTCTTTTTTAATCGTTAAAACAGTTAGCTCTGATGTTACATTAGAAGCTTATTTGAAAAAAATTGCAACAACTTCTATTTTAAATGTACTAAAAAGTGAAGGTCGATTAAGAAGAACCAGAAGTGGTTATATGTCTACAAAAGAAGAACCTATTGAAACTGTTGCTAAACAACAGGATTCATTAGATTATTCTAAAATTGAAGTAACATATGAACCTGTAGACATTCAAGACACTCCGGAAGATTTAGCAATAAAAAAAGAAATTTTACAAAAGATTGTAGATACTGTATATGAAATTGATACTAATTCTCCTGACAAAAATTACTTAAAACTGTATGATTTGAGATACGAAAAAGGTATGACTCAAAAAGAAATTGCAGAAGAATTAAATTTATCTCAATCGGAAGTTTCTAAAAGATTATTTAAGCTTATGGAAAAAGTAAAACAAGCTTTTAATTAGGATTTTTAATAATGAAATGTCCAATATGCAAAAAAACAATTCCTGATAATGCGCTTAAATGTCCATATTGTCAAGCTCGTACAG
>CAUDIU010000115.1 GCA_958449715.1 uncultured Clostridium sp.
GCGTCCTTAGTTCAGTTGGTAGAACGTCGGTCTCCAAAACCGGATGTCGAGGGTTCGAGTCCTTCAGGGCGCGATTTTAATTATAAAATGTAAGGAAACAAATATGATAGGTGCAGAAAATCAAACACCGGCATGGTTAGAAAAATCAACAAATTCAATAAGAACATACTTCAGAGGTGTAAGAACCGAATGGGGTAAAATTAGTTGGCCGGAAAAACGTCAGGTAGTAGCTGAAACGGTTTTTGTTGTAGCTATAGTTTTTGTTTTTACCGTTGCAGTTTATTTAATGGATATAATTTTTAAAGGTTTACTCGGACTAATAAAGTAGTTCTTGTATACAAGATTAAAAAGGTGGCTTATGACTGAAAAAGAAAAATCTATGAAAGAGCAGTTAGACGAAGACAAAGCCCAAGAAGCTTTGGAAGCGCAAGCTGAAAATGAAGCTAAAGAAGCAAAGAAAAACCAAAAACGCTGGTATATAGTTCATACATATTCAGGTTATGAAAATAAAGTAAAAGTTAACCTTGAAAAACGTATTGAATACATGAATATGGGAGATAAAATCTTTAGAATTGAAGTTCCTCAAAAAACTGTTACCCAAATGAAAGGTGGTAAAAAACAAGAACGTGAAGAAAAGATTTTCCCAGGATATGTTTTAGTTGAAATGATTATGGATGAAGACAGCTGGTATGTAGTAAGACACACATCAGGTGTTACAAAATTTGTAGGTTCAGCTAAAAAGCCTATCCCTGCACGTGACAGTGAAATTAAAAAGATTATTAACCGCTCATCTTCAACTTCTCAAAAAATTGAACTTGATGTTAAAGCTGGTGATAAAGTTAGAATTACATCTGGACCATTCGCAGACTTTATCGCTGATATTATCGAAGTTTACCCAGATAAATCAAAACTTCGTGCAAATGTTTCAATCTTCGGACGTGAAACTCCTGTTGAATTAGAATATAAGCAAATTAACAAGCTGTAATCAAAACTTGTTAAAGATGTCTACGTGCGTAGCACGAATATAAGCAGATTAACAAATTATAATAATTAGTACAAAAGATGTGGAAGGACCCTCCCCTAGAAAAGAGTAAAGGCGTGGAGACCGTTAGTACCACAAAAGGAGAAAAAAATGGCTAAAAAAGTAGTAGGAAAAATCAAGCTTCAAATCGAAGCAGGAAAAGCAAATCCATCACCACCAGTTGGTCCTGCATTAGGTCAACATGGTGTTAACATCATGGATTTCTGTAAGCAATTCAATGCTAAAACAGAATCTCAAGCTGGATATATTATTCCGGTAGTAATTGATGTATACGAAGATAGAAGTTTTTCATTCATCGTAAAATCACCACCGGCACCTGTACTTATTAAGAAAGCATTAAACCTTCCAAAAGGTTCAGCAGTTCCTAATAAAGACAAAGTTGGTGAAATTACTCAAGCACAACTTGAAGAAATCGCTAAAATTAAAATGAATGACTTAAATGCAACAACTATGGAAGCTGCAGTAAACATGATTAAAGGTTCTTGCAGAGCTATGGGTGTTACAGTTAAAGAAGGTTAGATGGAAGGACGAAATGTCCGTTATTACCACGAAAGGAATTTAAAAAATGTCAAAATTAACTAAAAAACAAAAGAAAATGCAGGAAATGTTGGAAGGTTTTACTCAACCAGCTACTGCAGTAGATACAATTAAAAAATTAAAAGAAATTTCAAAAGAAGTTTCAAAATTTAACGAAACAGTAGAATGCCACATGAGATTAGGTATTGATGTTCGTCAAGCAGACCAACAAATCAGATCAACAGTTGTATTACCTGCAGGTCTTGGTAAAACTGTTAAAGTTTGTGTAATCGCAAAAGGACCTAAAGCTACTGAAGCTAAAGAAGCTGGAGCTGATTACGCAGGAGCTGAAGAAATTATTGATAAAATTTCTGGCGGCTGGTTTGATTTCGATACATTAATTGCAACTCCTGATTGTATGGGTATGTTGGGTAAATTAGGTCGTGTTTTAGGACCTAAAGGTTTAATGCCAAACCCAAAAACTGGAACAGTTACAATGGATGTAGCTAAAGCTGTTAAAGATGCTAAAGCTGGTAAAGTTGAATACAGAGCTGACAAACAAGGTATGATTCACTGCCCTGTTGGTAAAATTGAATTCAGCGAAGAAGACTTGCTTAAAAACTACGCAACTCTTGCAGATGCCGTATTGAGAGCAAAACCAGCTTCTGCAAAAGGTACATTTGTTAAATCAGTATACCTTTCAACAACAATGGGACCTGGTATTAAATTAGATCCTAAAAACTTTGCAGCAGAAGTTAAAGAATTAATGGCGTAAGCTATTTAGAAATATAAAAAAGCTCCTCTTTTTTAGAGGGGCTTTTTTATTATGTAGAGATTATAATGTTTGTGTATTAATGTAAGCAAGAGTATTGTATTTGGATTATATTTTGCTTATAATTTAGTTATGGATATGAAAACTATTAAATTGAGAGACTTTGAAATAGGCGGTGATAAACTTACAATCATCGCAGGACCTTGTGCCGCAGAAAGTCAAGAAATTCTTGATGAGACTGCAAAAGGTTTGAAAGAAATTACTAAAAAATTAGGTATTAATTTTATATTTAAATCATCTTTTGATAAAGCTAACAGATCATCTATATATTCTTATAGAGGACCAGGGCTTGATAAAGGTTTAGAAATGCTTCAGTCTGTAAAAGATAAATTTGATATTCCTATTGTTACAGACATTCACACTCCTGATCAGGCAGAGCCTGTAAGTGAGGTTGCGGATATTTTGCAAATCCCTGCATTTTTATGCCGTCAGACAGATTTACTGGTGGCTGCAGCTAAGACAGGTAAAATTGTAAATATCAAAAAAGGACAATTTTTAGCTCCTGAGCAGATGGGACAGTTAGTTAAAAAAGTTGAAGATAGCGGAAATAATCAAATCTTATTAACAGATAGAGGCTGTTCTTTTGGCTACAATAATTTAGTTGTTGACTTTAGAGCAATCCCAATTATGCAGACATTTGGCTATCCTGTAGTATTTGACGCTACTCATAGTGTTCAATTACCTGGAGCTCAAGGAACTTGTTCCGGTGGTGACAGAAGATTTGTTCCAACTCTTGCTAAAGCTGCTGTGGCTGCTGGTGCTAATGCTTTATTTTTTGAGGTTCACCCAGATCCTGATAAGGCAAAATGTGACGGACCTAATATGCTTTATCTTAAAGATGCAGAAAATGTATTTAGAATTTGCAAAGAAATTTTTGAACTTGTAAGAAAATAGAGTTGTAGTCGAATGGGAATTAAAATAAAACAATTTATAGCAGGTCAGTTAGAAAATAATATGTATCTTGTAATGGACGAAGATACTAAAAATGCTGTGTTAATTGATGCTACAGAGTTAATCCCGGAAATTACAGATACAGTCAAGCAATTAGGTGCTAATGTAAAATATATCTTGCTTACTCATGGTCATTTTGACCATATTATGGGACTTAATGCATTGAAAAAAGAATTGAATGCAGAGGCTTTAATTTGTAAAGATGATCTTGTAATTTCTGATAATATTAATGAGTTTACAAGACTTTTTAATTGGCCAGATAGTATTCCGCCTGTTTATGAAAAATATATTAAAGACGGAGATATTATTCCTGTTGGAAATATGAATATAAAAGTTATTCATACACCAGGTCATACAGAGGGTGGGGTATGTTATTTAGTTGAAGATAATTTATTCTCTGGTGATACTTTGTTTAGAGGAAGTGTTGGGAGAACTGATTTATTTGGCGGTAATTTTTCAAAACTTTCTGACAGTATTAAAAATAAATTGTTTAAACTTGATAGTGATATTAAAGTTTTTCCGGGACATGGTCCTATGACAACTATAGGATATGAAAAGAAATATAATGAAATATTATAAAAGTCATTAAATGACAATATGAGGACATAACAAATGAAAGAACAATTAGAAAAAATATATGCTTGTGCAACAGAAGATTTATCAAAAGCTTCATCAATTTCTGATATTGAAGAAATTAGAGGTAAATATTTAAGTCGTAAGGGAGAGTTTAACGAGATTAAGAAAAATCTTAAAAACCTTTCTGATGAAGATAAAAGAGTTGTTGGTGCACTTGCAAATGAGATTACTCAAAAGTTGGAAAATGCTTTAAAGGATAAGCATAATGAATTTTATAAAAAAGAATTAAATGAAAAGTTGATGAAAGAAAGAATTGATGTTACTTTGCCAGGTAAGTTCACTCCTCAAGGAAGAGTACATCTTTTAACATCTACTACAAATGAAATTGTTCAAATTTTCCAAAGTTTGGGATTTTCTGTTGTTCCTCAGGAAAATTCTCCGGAAGTAGAAACTGAATATTATAACTTTGATGCTTTAAATGTTCCGAAAGACCACCCTGCACGTGATGTTCAGGATACTTTTTATACCGAAATTGCTAAAAATGTTGTATTAAGAAGTCAGACTTCTGGTGCACAAATTCATGCTATGGAGGGTAAAAATCCTCCTATCAGAGTTATTTCTCCTGGTAGAGTTTATAGAAATGAAAATATTAATGCTCGTAAAAATAATTTATTCCACCAAATTGAAGGTTTGTATGTGGATAAAGATATAACTTTCGGTGATTTAAAAGGTGTTTTGAATGAATTTATTCGAGTATACTTTGGAACAAGCCGTCCTACAAGATTCAGAAGCAGCTTTTTCCCATTTACAGAACCATCAGCTGAAGTTGATGTTCAATGTATTATGTGCGAAGGTAAAGGAT
>CAUDIU010000116.1 GCA_958449715.1 uncultured Clostridium sp.
GTAATGTTGATAATACATATCATATTCAAAGTAATGAATTATTAAATGAAAAAACTAAAGAGCCTCAAATTGAGGCTCTTTTTTAGTGTGTTAGATTATGTAGAAGTAACGTCTTTTTGTTTTTTTAGTTTAATTAATAGTAGTAATGGAATTACTGCAACTGATAGAAAAGCAAGGACTGAAAATGCGTCGAAAAATGAAGCAAGTTTAGCTTGTTGTAGTAATTCTCTGTATAATGATCCGCTTGCTTTTTTTGCTGCAAGAACTGATGGGTAATGTATTAAAAATTTTGATTTAAGCATCATAAGTTTGTATTGAAACATAGGATTATGCGGAGATAAATTTTCTACCAAATATGTTTGTCTAACTTGTGATACTCTCGCAATAAAAGTTGCAGACATTGATGTTGATATTGCAGTTATAATGTTTTTAAATAATGCGTGTAATGCTGCAGCATCAGCATTTTTTGATGCTGGTAAAGTATTAAAAGACATTGCTGTAATAGGAACAAATGCAGTCGGAACTCCTATACATAAAAGAATATTTGGAAGAACTACGCTTTCAATTGAAGATGTAGTATTTAGCTGTGTGAGCATTAATACTGATAATCCCATTGTTAAAAGCCCAATAGTTGCAAGAATTTTAGGTTTTACATATTTTGAAATTTCTCCAACTACAAGTAATCCTATTAAACATATAATTGCTCTTGGAAACATTGCCAGCCCTGATTTAGATGGGCTGTATCCTAAAAGGCTTTGTACAAACATTGGTACTAGTAAAAGTGTAGAATATAACATTACATTGATAAATGAACTTATTAGTGTTCCAAACATAAAGTTTCTGTCTTTAAAAACTCTTATATCAATTACTGGGTATTTGTATTCAAGTTCCCAAACATAGAAAAATACAAATGAGAATATCGAAATACCTGTAAGCCAACAAATCCAAGTAGTATCAAACCAATTAAATTGTTGACCTTTATCAAGCACAATTTGCATACAAGCAAGAGCTAGCACAATTGAACCATATCCATATATATCAAATTTTTTGTTATATTTTTGTTTAACAGGTTTGTCGTTAGATAGAAAGAATTTAATCATTAAAAAAGAAAGCATACATAGTGGGATATTCATAATAAAAATCCACTGCCAAGAATAATTATCAGTCAGATAACCTCCGATAAAAGGTCCAGCAAGAGGAGAAAACATTGCAGCAACTCCGAATAATCCCATTGCAACACCTCTTTGTTCAGGAGGGAAGACTTCTAATAAAACAGCTTGACATAACGGCAATATGCAGCCGCTACCTATACCTTGAATAAGTCTTGCAAAAATCAAGGCTTGAAGATTTGGTGCTAATACACAAAGCAGGCAGCCTAATGCAAATATCCAAATGCTGTAATACATTAATAATTTTTTCCCGATGGTTCTTACAAGGTAACCTGTAACAGGTAACATTAGGCCACCTGAAATGATGTAACACGTAATTACTGTATTGGTTTCATATTGAGTTGCTCCATAAAAACCTGCTATGTGTGGTTGACTTACGTTTGTTGCGGAAGACGCAGCAAGTGCAAGAAAAGCCGGTAGCAATACAGATATTGCAACTATATAGGGGTTAACTTTTTTTTCTTCCATATTATTTAATCTTTACCTTTGGTACAACTGACATACCTGGAACGATATTATAATCTTTTATATCTTCATCAAAAACAATTTTTACAGGTACTCTTTGTACAATTTTTACATAACTGCCGACAGCATTTTCAGGAGGGAAAAGACTTGATTTTGCACCTGTTGCTCTTTGAATACTGTCAACATGACCTTTAAATCTTTTACTAGGATATGTATCAATTTTAATAGATACCGGTTGTCCTTTTTTCATATGGGTAAGTTGGATTTCTTTAAAGTTTGCAATTACCCAAACTTGTTCTGGGACAATTTGCATTAGAGGTTGTCCGACTTGTATGTAATTACCCATTTCAACACTTCTAGCAGATACCATACCTGATTGAGGTGCGTATATTTTTGTATATGAAAGATCAAGTTTAGCTTGTTCTACTTCAGCTTCAAGTCTTTGGATTTCAGCTTGAACAGCTTCTGCTTTTGCTTTGTGTGATTCAAGAGCAGATTGCATTGCTTTTGATTTTTCAGTAGCTGCTTTGTGGTTTGCTTGAGCTACTGTATAGTGGGTATTACTGTTATCATAATCTTGTTTTGATACAATACCTTCTTTATACATATCTGTGTATCTCTTATGATCTTTTGTCGCAAAATCAAGTTTAGATTGTGTTGAATTTACATCTTCGTATGATTGTTGAACGTTTGATCCGCCTTCTTCAATTTGTTTTTCTGTAACATTTAATTGTGCTTTTGCTTCTGCGAGTTTTGCTTCTGCTTGATGCAATTTTACTTCGTAATCTGCTGGATCAATTTCCACTAATAATTGACCAGCTTTTACTTCATCGTTATCATCTACAAGCAATTTTATTACTGGTCCCTGAACACGTGGTGCAATTGATACAAGACGACCTTCTACAAATGCATCATCTGTTGATTGGAAAAATGTTGAGTGTATTGCAAAAAATATTCCAAGTAAAATTAGTGCTGCAGCTGTAGCTATTGGTACAAATACACGTTTTTTCTTATATTCAGGACGTTTTTTCTTTGCGTTTTCTTTTCTTGTTTTTAATCTTTTTTTAGCTTTTTCTACAAATTCTTCATTATTAATATTTGTTTTGTCTTGGGGAGTATCTGTCATTTTTCACCTCTTATATTTGCATATTTAATTTTTCTTCCAAATTGATTTTTATTTTATTTAATACTTTTAAACAGCTTATTAGTTCTTCGTCTGTAACTCCTTCAACGGTATTTTGCCAATGTTCCAAAACGGTTGGTAAAACTAAATCGTAAGCCTGTTTGCCTTTTTCTGTTATATTTATTTTGTATATTTTTCTTTTATTTATATCGGGAGTTTTTGTGACGAATTCTTTTTCTTCCAGAATTTTTATAATTCTTGTAATATTTGGTCTGTCTTTTAAAGTCAGAGCTCCAATTTGTCTTTGATATAACCCGTCATGGTCTAAGATTGCTGTTAATACAGTAAATTGTTCCGGAGTAATAGGAAATTCTGCTTTACTGAATTTTTGGTTTGCAATAGCGCGTACCATTTTACCTACGCGTACCAGTTTCATCCCAATTCTACTTTTTAATAAATCTAACTTGTCCATGATTTTTCTTTGTGTTATTATGATAACACAAAAAAGGAAATAGCAAGCATGAAAATTTTAAAAATATTATTAACCCTGTTTATTTTGTTATGCACTGTATCTTTAGCAGATGCAAAAACAAAAAGTAATAGTAATGAAAATTATAGATTAGAATATTTAAATCTTGATTGGTGGCAAAAATATAATGATCCTGTTTTAACAGCATATATTCAAGAGCTTTATGACAAAAATCATGATCTTAAAATAGCTGCTTTAAAAGTAAAAGAAGGCGAAAATATTGTTAAAATATCTTTTGCCAACGAGCTGCCGCAGTTGTCTTTTGATGGAAATCTCGGCAGAACAATGAAATCCAGCGACCAGCATTTTGGCTCAATGATGATACCTGACTATGCACAGTGGGGATATCAATTGCCATTGACTGCTACATATGAAATAGATATATGGGGGCAGAACCGTCTAAAAACCAAAAGTATTGAAAAACAGCTTCAAATTGTCAGACAACAGGAAAGAGCCAGTTATATTGCACTTACATCTGCATTTGCTTCCACCTATTTTAACCTTATCAAAACTGACAAACTCATAGAAATACAAAAAGATATTGTAAAAATACAGGAAGAAATTGCGCAAAAAACTCAAAAAAAATACGATAACGGTCTTTGTACTGTAAATGACGTCATAAATGAACAGAAGTTTTTGACATCTCAAAAGGAAATGCTAAATAATCTGGTACATACAAAAGAAGTTTTGACAAACCAACTAAGGGTTTATCTTTCAGACAGTAATAAAACAATAGAAAGAACAGACTGTGATGCTTTAACTGTTCCGGAAGCAATTCCTGATAAATTCGATTCGTCAATTGTTGAAAAAAGACCTGATTACATTCAAGCCGAAGATAATATAAAAAGAATCGGCTATGATGTAAAAGTTGCCAAAAAAGACTTCTTGCCAAAGTTTCTTATATATGGTCAGCTCGGTTTTAATGCTTATCACTGGAACAGTATATTTAACAGACCGGCTCAACTTGCAAATGCCGGTATAATGCCATCATTTGATTTCTTTACAGGCGGCAGAAAAAAAGCAGTATTAAGGCTGCGTAAAAATCAGTATGAAGAAGCAATGCACGACTATCAAAAAACGATATTAACCGGTATACAGGAGGTTAATGACAGCTGCGCTCTTGTCAAAACAAATCTAAAAAATTACAGACAAAGCTCTGAAAGATACAGACTCGAAAATAAAAAATATATTTTAATGACTCATAAAAATACAATAGGTGCAGCATCAAATCTTGAAGTGTTATACAACAAAGAGCAGGAGCTTATGGCTAAAAGTGAGGAAGTTGCAAACAAAATAAACTGCTTGATCTCAACAATCGGCCTTTACAAGGCGTCTGGCGGACAGGATT
>CAUDIU010000117.1 GCA_958449715.1 uncultured Clostridium sp.
ATTTTCATTTAAACCTCCTAAATAAATGTCGACGGGGGGACTTGAACCCCCACAGCTCTCGCCACATGCACCTCAAGCATGCGTGTCTACCATTCCACCACATCGACACAAAAATTTATTAAATTTTCACTGAACTTTTCGTCGGCAGAGTATCTCATTGACATAAGCCTTGATTTAATTTTTAATTTGTATAATCATACTATCATAAATAACTCGTATTGCAAAGGTGTTTTTATGGATAAGAATGACTTAATTAAGCGTTGTTTGAAATTTCAAGATGCTGTAGAAACTTATCCTTTCAAAGATAAGACTTACGATGAGTATGTTGTTTTAAGGCATAAAACTAATGGCAAATGGTTTGGCTTAGTTTTTTATTTGAATAATCGTTTATGTATTAATTTAAAATGTAATCCTGTTGATTCGGCTATTTTAAGGGATGAATATAAATTTATTACACCTGCTTGGCATATGAATAAAACTCATTGGATTATGGTTGATGTGAATAAGTCGCCTAAGGATTTACTAGATGCGTTGATTAAAGAAAGTTTTGAATTGACTGCAAATAAGCGAAAATCCAAATAATCCACATCTTATCTGGTATTCTTGAAATCAGTTTTTTACATGCAATAATATTGGTATGTTAGATACAATTACCGTAAAGGGAGCTAAAGAGCATAATTTAAAAGATGTTTCGCTGGAATTGCCGAAAAATGAATTAATCGTTTTTACGGGAGTTTCTGGGTCTGGAAAATCTTCGCTTGCTTTTGATACGATTTTTGCAGAAGGTCAAAGACGTTATATAGAAAGTTTGTCTACTTACGCAAGACAATTCCTCGGACAAATGGATAAGCCAAATGTAGATTATATTGACGGGCTTTCTCCTGCAATTTCTATTGACCAAAAATCTACCAGCAACAATCCTCGATCCACGGTTGGTACTGTTACTGAAATTTATGATTATTTAAGACTTTTATATGCCCGTGTTGGAACTCCTTATTGTCCTGTGTGCGGTGAAAAGATTAAACCTCAAACTATTGATGAAATTGTATCTAGTATAATGAAATTGGGTGAAGGAACAAAAATTCAAATTCTAGCTCCGATTGCAAGAGGTAAAAAAGGAGAGTTTTCGTCAACATTTGAAGAACTAAGACAAGAGGGCTTTGTTCGTGTAAAAGTTGATGGCGAAATTTTTAACCTTGACGAAGATGAAATATCTTTAGCAAAGACTAAAAAACATGATATTTCAGTAGTTGTAGATAGAATTGTAGTAAAAGAATCTGCACAATCAAGAATTGCTGACAGTGTTCAAATTGCGTTAAAAAAAGCTGATGGAATTGCAGTTGTAGACGTAATCGGTGATAAAGAAATTATATATAGTGAAAAATTAGCTTGTCCTAAGTGTAACTTGAGCTTTGAAGAATTAGCTCCGAGAATATTTTCTTTTAACGCTCCTTACGGTGCTTGCGAAAGATGTTCAGGGCTTGGTGCTGATTTTGTGATTGATCCGAATTTAATTGTACCTGACAGAAAAAAATCACTTAAAGACGGTGCAATTTACCCTTGGTCTAAGACTTCTACATCTTATTATGAAGATGTTTTGAAATCAGTTTGTCATCATTTTAATATTGATATGGATAAGCCATTTGAAGAATTGTCTGAAAAAGACCAAAAAACAATTCTTTATGGTAGTGATGATATTGTAAAATTTACCGTGATGCGTTTTGGAACACATCGTTATGAAACAAAATATAGAAAATTTGACGGTGTAATTCCGTTTTTGGAAAAACGATATAATGAGTCTAACGGTGAATATTGGCGAGAAGAAATTGAAAAATATATGACAACTACTCCTTGTCCGGCATGTCATGGTGCAAGGCTTAAACCTTTTCCGCTTGCTGTAAGGATTAAAGATAAAAATATTTATGAATTTACATTGATGCCGATTGATGAGGCACTAGATTTTGTGTCTGATTTATATTTGGAATTGAATGAATTTCAAATGCATATCGCAAAACAAATTTTAGATGAAATAAGAGCTCGTTTAAGATTTTTGAAAGATGTTGGACTAAGTTATCTTGATTTAGCTCGTCGTGCAGGGACATTATCTGGAGGAGAAGCTCAGCGAATAAGATTAGCAACACAAATAGGCAGCGGTCTTTCAGGTGTTTTGTATGTACTTGATGAACCATCAATTGGTCTGCATCAAAGAGATAATGATAGGTTGATTAAAACTCTTATAAAATTGCGAAATCTTGGAAATACATTAATTGTAGTTGAGCATGATGAAGATACAATAAGAAACGCTGACTATATTGTAGATATCGGGCCTAAGGCAGGCGTGAACGGAGGAAAAGTTATAGGCTGCGGTTCTGTTCAGGACATTATAAATTCCAAAGGTTCAATTACAGGTAAATATTTGAGCGGAGAAAAATTTATCCCAATTCCTGAAAAAGTTAGAGAAGGTAACGGGAATTTTCTACACGTTAAAACTGCACATATTAATAATTTAAAAAATATTGATGTAGATATTCCGCTAGGCAAAATTGTATGTCTTACAGGGGTCTCAGGTTCTGGAAAATCTTCTTTAATGCAGGATTTGATATATGAATATGCAGTGCATAAGTTAAGAGGTAACAAGCCAAAACCTCAAGGGGTAGATGAAATTACGGGATTTGAAAATATTGATAAAATTATTGCAATTGACCAATCTCCTATTGGTAGAACTCCAAGGTCAAATCCTGCAACTTATACGGATTTATTCACACATATTAGAGATTTATATTCAAAAACAAATGAGGCAAAACTTCGCGGTTATAAACCTGGCAGGTTTAGTTTTAATGTAAAAGGCGGAAGATGTGAGGCTTGCAAAGGTGATGGTGTAATAAAAATCGAGATGAATTTCTTATCCGATGTATATGTAAAATGTGATGTATGTAAGGGCAAACGCTATAATCGAGAAACTTTAGAAGTAAAATATAAAGGGAAAACAATTTCTGATGTCCTTGATATGAGTGTGAAAGAAGCTCTTGAATTTTTTGATAGTATTCCGTCTATTAAAAATAAACTTCAAACTTTGAATGATGTCGGGCTTGATTATATGAAACTTGGTCAAAGTGCGACAACTCTTTCTGGTGGCGAAGCCCAAAGGATTAAGCTTGCTGCAGAGCTAAATAAACGTTCTACAGGTAAAACTCTTTACTTGCTTGATGAACCGTCAGTAGGGCTTCATTGGTATGATTTAGATAAACTTATAAAAATCTTGCAACAACTTGCTGATCAGGGAAATACAATTTTAGTTATTGAGCATAATCTTGATTTTATCAAAGTTGCAGATCATATAATTGATTTAGGCCCTGAAGGTGGTATTGGCGGTGGTGAAGTGATTGCACAAGGTACACCTTTAGAAGTCTCTAAATGCAAAAAGTCATATACAGGTCAATATTTAAAACCTATTCTGGAAAATTCTGCAAAATAAAAAATAACAAATAATAAAGAAAGTTGGTTAAAAATGCGTAAAATATTTTTATATACTATATTGATTTTATGTATGATTACTCAGCCTGTTTGGGCGAAAGCAATTGCTGTTCAAGCATTAGATGATTTTTCTACAGAAAACCCTTCTTCCACTATGCGTATAAAAGTTCTTGAAGATGTTGTGATAAATGAGGAAACAATTCTTGATTCTGGTTGTGTTGTAGAGGGTAAAATAGTTGATGTTGTAAGTCCTAAAAGATTAAAAAGAAATGCTTCTTTTACTTTTGTTCCATTGAATTATACAGATTTGAACGGAAAGACATATGATGTAAAAGGTTATTATCCAGCTAAGTACACAACAAAATTAAATAAAGGAGAATTAGCCAAAACTGCAGCTCTTGGAGTCGGTAGCTTTTTTGTAAAAGGTCTTTCTTTAGGGTACAGTGCAATTGAAGGTGCTGTTAAAAATGAAAAGGATAATCGTTTTAAGTCAAGTGTAAATTCTGTATATGAAGATTCCCCATTTTCATATGTTGAAAAGGGTGGCGAAATTGTAATTCAGAAAGAGCAAAATTTCTTTCTTAATTTCAAAGTAAAAGATGATGTTGAAAATGAAGAAAATTTGCCAAATTATAATTATGTAGAACTTGATTCTAAAACCGAAAATTAACTTATATAACCTATATATAAGGGAATTGACGGAATTTTAAAAGTATGTTATTATCCTCTTATAACAAATGGAGATATATTAATGAAAAAGATATTATTTGGAATTGCATTATTAATGGGTTTGACAACAGTACCAGCTTTTGCTAAGACTGCCCCTGTACAAACATTACAAGATTTTTCGATTGCAAAACCTTCTCAAACATTACTAATCAAAGTATTGTCTAATATCCAATTGAATAAAGATTTGATGTTGCATG
>CAUDIU010000118.1 GCA_958449715.1 uncultured Clostridium sp.
AACCGGAACTACATGTTCGGGTACATTTACATGTACAAGTAGTTTTGTCTAATGTATAACCAGATGAGCAGGTTTTAGTGCAAGAATTGCCCCCTGAATTACAGTTACCATCATCAAATCCTCCATATCGAGCACAAACAAGTCTTGCATCTGTTTGTACTGTATAAATAGTTTGATCACAACATTTTACAGTTTTATCATATACACAAGCATATGTTGAACTATGCTGCATACTTTGTTTTTTCTGAGTTCCAGGATAATTCCACGCACAATCAGTCATAAAACTCTGAATTGGAGCTTCAGAATATGTAACATAACACCCCATATAAGCAGCTGCATTATATACTGCATCATAATCATAACAAATAGGTTGTTGATAAGCAAAAGCAGGTTGACTAAAATATTTTCCAAACTCAGATAATAATAACTCATTAATATTTTTGAATTTTTTTAACAATGGATTTGATGCATTTTCTTGAGAGATATTAACCTCGCTTAAAGCTTGCTTATACTCAGTATCCTGAGGATCCCAATCTGCTAACATCTCTGTTGAAATTTTTCGTAATGAGGAATATGCATTGTAATAAGTATAAGATACTATATTATCTAATTTTACTTTAGTTATTCCTATAGTGACTGCGACAATTACTGCAATTATCAGCATTACTATTATTACTTCCGCTAAAGTATAAGCAGAAAACATAAATTTTTGCAGCCTTGAACAGGCTTCTTTACGCAAAAATGCGCACAGATTAATCTTCTTCATAATCATCCTCATATTGCTCAAAGTATCACATATACATTATAACATATGCGTGAGGATTTGTATAGTATTTATCAGAATATATTAATATATTTTAGCTAATTTAAACAAATAATCTTCTTTAGCTCCACACTGCAAACCTTTTGGAATAAAGTTTTCTTTAAATTTTTCAACAGCATAACGATCTGTCATACCTGAAATATAATCTGTCACGATTCTTTCTATTTTACTTTCTTCGCATACAGGTTTTAGCATGTCGCAATATAAGAAAAACAATTCTCTTATAACATTTCTTGCTTTTTTTTCTTCTAATTTTGCAGGAGATGAATCTTCATAGACATTTTCAAACATCCACTGACGAAGTTTTGTTGTATAATGCCAACCTTCTTCACTCATTGCAACAGCAGGTTTCCCTATAGAATTTACAACAATTTCATTTATCATTTTATTTAATCTTTGGCTTTGTACTGATGAAAAATAATCAATACAATCTTTTGGCAAATCACTTTCTGCGATAATTCCAGCTCGAATAGAATCTTCTATATCGTGGTTTATATATGCAATTTTATCCGCCAATTGTACAATTTGAGCTTCTGGGGTTTTCGGAGTATACCCCCAAGTATGGGTTAAAATTCCATCTATTGTTTCTTGACATAAATTAAGGTTTTCTAGAACTTCAACCACCCTTACACTTTGAATATTATGATGGAAACCACCTTTTACAAGTTCATTTAAAACACCTTCACCACAATGACCAAATGGAGTATGCCCTAAATCATGACCTAAGGCAATTGCTTCAACTAAATCCTCATTAAAATCAAGTGCCCTTGCTATTGTACGCCCAATTTGAGAAACTTCCAATGTATGGGTTAAACGAGTTCTGAAATGATCATCAAAAGGAGACAAAAAAACTTGTGTTTTATGCTTTAATCGTCTAAAAGCCTTTGAATGCAATATTCTATCTCTATCACGCTGAAAATCTGTACGTAAAGAACAAGGTTCTTCTTTTACTTTGCGCCCTTTTGAAAACCTGCTTTTAGTTGCGAATTCACTTAATGTATCAATTTCTCTTTGTTCCAGTTTATATCTTATAGTATCTATATCTTTCATTTTTAAATCCTTTTTCTACAATACTAACAAAAAAGGAAATAATTGTTATACTTTATCTGATTGAGGTTTTAGGATTTCTCTATTATGGAATGACACATCTAAAGTGTATTTTTTTCTTGCATCATCAACTACAACTCCGGCTTTATTCATAACCCAGCCTGATAAAAGACCTAATAGCATAGCTTTTCCACCAGATACAAGTCTTGCTGTACAATATAAAGAAGTTGCAATAGCTCCAATTGCGGGAATTCCATATCTTAATGATACAGAATATTTATCATCAGTCGTTTCTGCTTTATTCAAATAATACCCTACAGCACCTACAGCACCTACAATTGACAATACATCCGTTGGGGCTGAGCCCAATTTCAAATCTCTTGCTTTATCAAAATATTGAACTGTTTCAATATCAATTGATTTATCCAAAGATTTTATTGCAGAATGGACTTTTGATTTTAATTTTAAATATTCGTTTCTTGGAAGAATATTTTTATACAATGTTAAAATTTCTTGTAACTCACCCTTTGAACTTTTAGAAATAATTTCTTCAACTTCTGCAACATATGATGATATTGATTTTACAGCATCTTGGCTGTAATTATATTTTTCTGACATCTTTGAGAAATTTGAACTCAAATCTTTAAGATTTTTAATTATTTCTTTATTTAATTCTAATCTTTGCGCAACTTCATCTTTTCCTGACAATTTTTTATAACTAGACAAATTATTACGCAAAGTATTTAAAACTTCATTTGTAGAAATATCTGAAGGATTGACAAATTTTTGAATATTATCAAATGCCTTCATTGATGCTTTATAATTATCAATAATATCATGTGTAACAGTCTGTCTTAGCATACTAACTTTATTACCTAATTGAAGTTTAGACGGTAATAAATAATCTTCTGCAATAAAAGTTTGCCACATATTTTTAGATTTAAAGTTTCTAACATCTTTTAAAGATGCGTCCCAGAAAAATTCAAACAAGCCATCTGAAGATGCTTTTATTTCTTTTAATCTTTCATTTCTAACATTTATTCCAAATCCTTTTTCCAAATTATTATTTACAGTAGCAATTCTTTTGTTAATTAAATTTATTATATTTAGATACTTTTGATCATTTTTATGATTTTTCAATATTCTTTCATTTACAGAAGTAAAATATTCTGATAAACTTGCGAATTTATCATAAGTGTGAGAATACGAAGAATTAACTGTTTTTCTACTTACCCTATCAAAATATTTTGTAATTCCTTCATGAATTTTTCTTGTAAAAGATCTATTACCATCTTTCCCCCACATTAATCGTTGGAAGAATACATCTTTCAAAGTTGTAAAATTATTTATACTTTCAGATTTTGACAAAAATGAATCAATTTTGCCGACAGCAAATCTGTAAAAGTTTTTAAATTTACTGCTTTGAGCCATTTTTTGTTCTAATTTAAGTTTCCACTTATTTAAGAACTTAGCAGTACCTTTATTGAATCCACCGCTTAATATTGCTAATGTTCCAAACCCTACAACTAAAGCAGATATAGCAATTGTCTTACCTAGTTTATGATTACTCTCTTTTTTTTCATCATGATTAAAAGGCGCGTTTATATAATAACCATTTTTCGGTTGAGAAAAATTACTAAATGCACTTCTTTGAGAAGTATTTGTCGACAATACTTGATTAATCATACGCTACCTATATTTATTAACGTATAAAACTCTAAAATATTGCCTTTTTCTAAAGAATTATTAACCATTTAAAGAGTATTAGAAATAATTTTAGCGACCTCATTAGAAGATATTTTGTCAGATAACAATGCTCGAACTTTACCTAATTCTGATATATTATTAGCTCTATATGTATTATCAAACAACAATTTTTCTATCTCATATGAGATTTTATTAACATTTACATTTCCTTGAATAATTTCTGGAACAATAGATTTATCTGCAATAATATTTGGTAAAGATACCCGTTTAATACATCTCACTAATAAATATATTAAATAAAACAACCATGGGCCTCTATAAGCAATAATCATAGGGGTTTGATATAAACAAGCCTCTAAAGCTACTGTTCCTGAGGCTAAAATTAAAGCATCTGATACGCTTAATAATGCTTGATTTTCTCCTTTGATAACTTGAAAAGGACAATTTTTTAAATACTTATCATACACCCTATCAGAAAGATTTGGTGCATGTGACAAACAAAATTGCAAATCAGGATGTTTTTTTTGTAAATTTTCTGCAGTTTTTATAAAGACTGACATCAAATATTTCAATTCAAATTCTCTAGAACCTGGAAAAATTGAAACTAACTTTTTATTTTTATCAAATCCATGTTTCTCAAAAAATTTATCTCTATCTGCTTTTGGAGGTAACTGAGAAACTAGAGGGTGACCGCAATAATGAGTCTTTATTCCATAACTTTCATATAAATCTTTTTCAAAAGGAAAAATACATAAAACTTCATCAATATTTTTCTTTATAGTATTTATACGCCATTTT
>CAUDIU010000119.1 GCA_958449715.1 uncultured Clostridium sp.
CCAGAAAACAGATACATAATTGGGGAATATCCACTGATGTTATTAACATTGAAATTAGGTCTTGGTTTTTGTGGATTATTGTAAAATTGTCCATTGGATATTTCTATTGCTCTTTGATAATGCCCAGCTTCATCTGGGACCTCATATCTTGGGGTTATAAATATTAGTATAATTCCAAATATTAGCCCGAATAATATAAAGATAATTTCAGGGGTATTTATTTTTATGTTTATTTTCTCTTTAAATATCATTCGTAAAAACTCTTAATCCCATTATGTATTAGGTTTTAAACAAAAAACAGGACATAAAGTCCTGTTTTTGTTACTTAGTTCCTTTAAACATTTCTTTTATACCATCGACTGAAGATAAAATACCTGTAGCTTCATATGGCATATACACAATTTTATTGTTTTCTCCATTAGTAATTGCTGTTAGAGTTTCTAAGTATTTCATTGCAATTAAGTATTTATCAGGTTGACCTTTATCTGCTAATGCATTGATAATTCTTTGAATAGCTTCTTTTTCTGCATCAGCTTCGATTACACGAGCTTGCGCAATACCTTCAGCTCTTAAAATTTCTGCTTGTTTTGCACCTTCGGCAGATCTAATAGCAGCTTCTTTTTCACCTTCTGCTTTTCTTATTGCAGCTTCTTTAAGACCTTCAGCTTCTGTAATTGTTGCTTTTTTCTCTCTGTCTGCTTTCATTAATTTATCCATTGAAGCTTGGATATCTGCAGGTGGGAATATGTCTTGGATTTCTACACGATTAACTTTTACACCCCATTTATTTGTAGCTTCGTCAAGAGTTGTTCTTAATTCATCATTTATTTTTCCGCGAGATGTTAAAGTTTCTTGTAAATCCATTTGACCTACAAGGTTTCTTAATGTTGTCTGTGTTAATTTTTCAATAGCTTCTGGTAAATTTTCGATTTCATATACAGCACTTTTTGCATCAACTATTTGGAAATAAATTAATGCATTGATTGTAATTGATACGTTATCTTTAGTAATTACGTTTTGGCGAGGAAAATCATACATTTGTTCTCTTAAATCAATTCTATCTACAGCTTTTAGATAATAATAGCTGCTACCATCAATACCTCTTTGAGATACTTTTTTTAAGATGCCTCTTGGTGCTTCTAGAATAGGAAAGATAAAGTTTGGTCCAGCTCTAAGAGTTTTTTCGTATCTACCCATTCTTTCAATAATGACTTCTTGTTGTTGTTGTACAATAATTATTCCTTTGAATACATAAATTAATAATGCAACTAATAAGATTGTTAATAAAAGACCCATTTTTCTCTCCTATATTTTTTCAACTGTTAAAACTAAACTATCATATTTTATGATTTTAACTTCACTGCCTGTAGGAATTGGTGCGTCTACATTAGCACGAGCATTCCATCTTTCATCATAAATAGTAATTGCTCCTGATGATTTATCTATTGGTTCAATTACTTTTACAATTTTTCCAATGTATTTCCCTTCCATACCAGTTTCGTTTTCTTTATCTTTTTTGTTTTTAATAAGAATTGGTCGTAAAAATACAATTGATAAAATGGATAAAATTGTGAATAAAATTATTAATGTTATCCAATTAGTAATCCATACTGCAACAATCGCAGTGATAAATCCAGCAATCGCAAGGTTCAAAAAGAACATTGATGGTACAAGCATTTCTAAAATAAGAAAGACCAATCCTGCTATTGCAAAAATTTCCCATAAAATCATCGTGTCACTCCTTTTTTGTATCCCAGTTTAGCATATTTTTTAGAGTTCGTCAATTTTTGTATTGTTAAAATATCTCTTTGTTGTACTATTTTAGTATGATTAATTTTGATTCTTTAACTCTTAAAATCTGGTTAGGCGAAAATAAAGAATTTTTAGAAGGTGCTAGAATCCAAAAAATTCAGCAACCTACTAGGAGAGATTTTGTTTTTTCTATAAGGGGTAAAGGGGTTACTAAAAAATTATATATAAATATTAATCCTCAGTATTTTCACGTTTGTTTTATGAGTAAAGAAAATGAGGATAAGCGTTTAATTGAAATTCCACAAAAACCTCCGATGTTTTGTATGCTTTTGAGAAAATATTTGGAAAATGCTGTAATTTCAAAAGTTGAACAGCCTTTGTATGAAAGGATTTTGGAATTTTATATTGAAACATATAATGAATTGTCTGAAAAAATTTATCTTTGCTTAGCTGTTGAATTAATGGGTAAATATTCAAATGTAATTTTGTATAATTACGATACGAATATAATTTTAGGGTGTGCGCATAATGTTGGGGCAGAAAAAAGTAAGGAAAGAGAAATGGCAGGCGGATTGCCTTATGTTTATCCTTCAGGACGCCCAACTGATTGGTATGCAAGTGATGATTCATTAGTAAAGAATTATTCTCAAGATATTAATTTTGTAATTGATAATTATTATTCAGATTGTATTTATTCAGATAAATTTATGAGACTAAAAGATGCTTGTAAACAGATTGTGAATTCTAAGTTGAAAAAAGATAAAAATTCTTTGAAAAAAATGCAATACAGATTGGATAAAGAATTTGATTCTGATAAATACCGTCTATATGGTGATTTGATAATGGCAAATCTTTATAATTCAAAAGATTATTCAAAATTTATATGTGTATATGATTATGAAAATAATAAAGATATAAAAATCGAACTAGACGAAACGCAAACTCTGAAAGAAAATGCAAATAGATTTTATAAGCTTTATAACAAAGGTAAAAACACAATAACTAAACTAACTGAGTTGACAGCAGAGTTAAAAGAAAAAGTTTCATATTATGAGCATATTTTATATTCTTTAGATATTGCAACTTCAATATCTGATTTGATGCAGATTAAATTTGAAATAGAACCTGAAAAAGTAAAAAAAGAATATTCAAAATCAGCTATTGAGCCAATGGAATTGAATATTCAAGGGTTTAGAGTATTTGTCGGAAGAAATAACAAGCAAAATGATTTTATAGTATCAAAATTATCAAAAGATGAGGATTATTGGTTTCATACAAAGGATTGTGCAGGGTCTCATGTTCTTTTAAAATGTGATAATCCTACTGATAAATTATTATTAGAGTGTGCAAAATTAGCAAAAGAATATTCAAAAGGAGCAGATTCTTCAAAGGTTGGTGTAATTTATACAAAAAGAAAATATCTTAAAAAACCGCCTGCTGCCAATTTAGGGTATGTTACATACAAAAATGAACGGGAAATTATTCTTTAATGTTGGAAGAAAATCAAAAAACACGTGATAATGTGGATATGGCTAAAAAACATGTAATTGCTCTTGTTGATTGTGATTCTTTTTTTGTGTCTTGTGAGCAGTCTGTAAATCCGGAACTTAAAGGCAAACCAGTCTGTGTTATGTCTGGGCGCGGACAGTGTGTAATTTCTCGATCTAAAGAGGCTAAAAAACTTGGGATTAGAATGGGAATGCCTTATTTTCAAATTGAAGGACAAATGAAAAAGGCTGTGTTTATTAATGCTAATCACGAATTGTATTGTCAAATTTCTGAAAAAGTTATGGATGTTTTAAAATCTTTTAGTCCAAAGGTTGAAATATATTCGATAGATGAGGCTTTTGTAGAATTAACTGGACTTGAAAGATTGTATAAAAAGAATTATTTAGAAATAGCCCAAATGATAAGACAAGAAGTTTTAGATAAAGTTGATATCCCTGTATCAATTGGAGTAAGCTCTTCTAAATCCCTTGCGAAATTGGCTTCTGATAAAGCTAAAAAAGCTGAGGAAGGAGTTTTTTTAGTTGGTTCAAGAAAGATTATTCCTCTTTTAGAAAAAACAAGTATTGATGAAATATGGGGTATTGGTAAAAATTTATCTATAATGTTAAGAAAACATGGTATTTTAACAGCTTATGAATTAATTTCTCAAGATGATTTATGGCTTAATAAGCAAATTGGAATTCATGGGCTAGAGATGAAGCATGAGTTATTGGGTGAGATGGTATCTCCAGTTTCTAATGAGATTAAATTGCCAAAATCTATTCAAAAAACAAGTGCACTTGCAAAATTTTCATCAGATAAAAATTATTTAAAAAATTCTCTGAATTATCATATTCATAGAGCATGTGTGAAATTAAGAAAAATAAATGCAAAGTGTAAAGGTGTCAGTATTTTTCTAAGAACTAAGGATTTTAAAGTTTATTGTGAAAAAAAAGTTTTGAATGTAT
>CAUDIU010000120.1 GCA_958449715.1 uncultured Clostridium sp.
CAAAAAATTTAACAAAAATTTTTGTAAATAATTGTAACAAATACGCTTATTCAATAAGAAAAGTATTGCCAAAGTATATACTAAACCATATTTTTAACAAATTCAATGGCATGCTCTTTAGTAATTACATCTCCAGAAATTTGAGCTTCATGCAAAGCTTCCATAATTTCACCTAGTCTTTTTGACGGTTTGATATTTAAAATTTGCATAACATCATTACCACTCAATAATTTAGGCAAAGGTTTTAATGTTTCTCTAGCTTCCAAATAAAACCTCAAAAGCATATTTAAAGATGTTATATTTCTTTCAACTATTTGATCAGTAATTTCAGGCCCACGTGCTGATAGTCTGTCTGCTTGAGCAAGAATTATAGCATCAATAGAATTTGTATCCATTTTTCTCACATATCGCATCATAATTTTTTCAGTAATCTGAGGAGATGTCATAACATGAGATGGATAAATATGATATTTTATCATTGAAGAAATATAATCAATCTGCTTATTAGAAAAATGTAAATCTTTTAAAATTTTAACAGACATTTTAGATCCAACATCATCGTGTTTAATAAATCGATGCTTACCTTCTTCAATAGTCCAAGTAGAAAATTTTCCTATATCATGCATAAAAGCAGCAAGTTTTAAATGAGCAAGACGAGAAAATCCCCCAAAATCAATTCTGCTTAAATGTTCTTTAACTTCATCTGGAGCTTCATTATACAAAATTTGTACTTGTTTTACTGTCTCTATAGAATGATGAAACAAATCTAAATGATGATGAGAATTTGGCGGAACTTGTTTTAATTCTTTTACAAAAGGAAAAATTTCTTCTAAAATCCAAGTTTTATTCATATTCTCAAGTGCGATATGAGCATAATCTCCGCCAAACAATTTTAGTAATTCATAATTAATCCGCTCAACAGCTGGTTTATGAATTAAATCAGAATATTTACACACAGCATTTATAGTTTCCGGTGCTAATTGAAAGCCATATAAGGCTTGAAATCTATATACACGCAATAACCTTAATGGATCATCAACAAAATTCAATTCATTTACATAGTTAATGCATTTATTCATAATATCAGTAACACCGCCTGAAATATCAATTAATTCACCAGTTCTGATATTTACAGCTATTGCATTAATTGTTAAATCCCTGCGCATTAAATCCTTTTCAATGGAATCTCCTACCGGATTTGTAACATCAATATAATTAATTTTATCAGGCAAAACTATACGATAAATTTTGTTTTCCTCATCTAAAGGGACAAAAGTTGCTTGAAAAAGCTCTGATAATTTCAAGGCAAATTCTCTCGCTTCTTGATCCATAACGATAATATCTCTGTCAGTACTTTCTAGTCCCATGTAAAAATCTCTGACAGTACCACCTACTAGATAAATTTCATTATCTAATTTATCAATAATTTTTGATAAAATTTCATCTGATTTAATTTTTTCTATAATTTTCGAATTCATAAATTACATTTCCTAACGCAACTGTAACTGCCGTATCAGCCTTTAAAATAAGATCTCCAAGCGTAAGCATCGGAATATTATTATTTTTAAACAAACTAAATTCTTTTTGAGAGAAACCACCCTCCGGACCAATTATAATAATAACCTTTTCATCTTTTAAGATTGGATTCTTTTCACAATATTGATGCAAAGACATATCAGATAATCTTTCACAAAAAGCTATTACCCTATAACCTTCATCTTTCAATTTTACTATATTCTCTAAATTAGTCAATTCGTAACATGTGGGGATATAAGCCCTTTCACATTGTTTAGAAGCCTCAAGCATAATCCGCTGCCACTTAGGGATTTTTTTCTCGATAACACTTGTCCCAACAGCACAATTATCAGTGCAAACAGGATAAACACCATCTGCACCAAGTTCGGTTGCCTTTTCAATAATATATGACTGTGCATCACTCCTGAGTGGACTTTGCGCAAGATATAATCTAAAATCAAGCCTTCTATTAGACTTATAACTATTTTCAACATTTACTGTTATTTCCTTATTTGTTATTTCATCAACAACAGTTTCATATTGAACTTGATTTTCGTCAATTAAAAGTAATTTTTCACCTTTTTTAGTTCGCAAAGACTTTGCAATATGATTATAATTATCTTTATCTGAAATAACTATTTTGTTATCCTTAAAATCTGTTGAACTTATAAAAAAATGTGGCATATTAACTCCTTGTAAATAAATATTACTATAAATAAATTTACAATGATAGCAAAAATTTTAATTTTGAAGTATTATAAAAGTAACAAAGGGGATTTATCGTGGAAAAAAATCAAAACAATGAAATGACAATAGGTATACCTCGCGGAATGTCTTTTTACCACAATTATCCATTCTATTACGGATTTTTTACAGATCTTGGGATAAAAATTGTGTTATCAGATGTAACGACAAAACAAACTATGACAAGCGGATCAGCTCTTGTTGTAACAGAAACTTGTTTACCTATAAAAGTTTACATAGGACATGTTCTAAACTTGATTGACAAAGGTATTGATAAAATTTTTGTACCATCAATTCAATCAATCGCTCCTAAAATTTACAACTGTTCAAAAATCAGAGGATTACCTGATTTAGTTAGAAATGTTGTAAAAAAAGATTTTACAATGATTGAAGCAACTCTTGATAAGTCTGAAAAAAATCAAGGTCTTTATGAATTTTTAGCAGAAATGGTTGCACCATTTGGCATTACAGATATGGAAAGAATTAAAAAAGCATCAAAAGCTGGCTGGAGAACTTATAATAACTTCCATATTATGTCAAAATCAGGTATGAGCTATAAAAAAGCTATGAATTATGCTCTACAAGGGAAAGTATTTATCGAAAATCAGACAAAAGAATTTCCAATTTCAATTGCCTTGATTTCTCATGGATATAATATTTTCGATGAACGTACATCTATGAAGATATTTGATAAATTAGAAAAAATGGACGTTAAAGTATATTCATCTTTACAACTATCAAATGAACAAATGGATGACGGTATAAAAGCTCTAGGACAAGAAATGTACTGGGCTAACGAAAGAGAAATGACAGGTGCTGCCGGACATTATCTAAAAGATATTAAAATTGACGGATTAATTACTCTTACAGCATTTGGCTGCGGGCCTGATTCGTTGATGATTGAAAGAATAACTAGACAAGCTAAACGTTTTAACAAACCGCTTTTAAACTTGACTATTGACGAACAAACAGGTGAAGCTGGTTTTATTACACGTCTAGAAGCATTCGTTGATATGTTATTCCGTAAAAAACGAGCTAATATAATTAATAAAATAGAAATAAACGGAGAAAGTTCGTATATTCCAAATACTAATTATATTGAAACAAAACAATAAAAAAAGGCTCTAAAAAGAGCCTTTTTTATTATCTAAATTGTTTAAAGTAATTTGGATCAGTTAAAGCTTTATAAGTACAAGCTATGCCATTGGACTTATGGCTACTTTTCATACTACAATATTGATTAGTATCAGTATAATCAGTACCTTCAGCTCCCATTGGAAGAAATTTTCCCTTTTTAGTAATCTGGAATGTAAACAAATCTTGTCCCCATACATTAGGTTTATGGTTTACACCATTTACATCAACAGTTAAATATAAACGGCTTTGATGAGCCTCAATCATTAAAAGCATACTATCCGAAAATACCATTGTTCCATTATCAAAAAATTGATTACTTGTTATTACATTATTTTTATCAAATGTTTTATAATCAGGATATTTTCCCCAAAAACTATTTCCATCTTCATCTACACCACTTTCCGAAGAAATACAATTCGAAGAATTACAAGATGCATATAATCTAAAATAATTTTTAAAATATCCGACAAATGTATAATCATTATCAGATGGTGGAGTAATCGTTGTGCCCATATCATATTCCATTGCAGTAATAGCCTGCGACAAAGTCGAATAAGCTTTTTTCAATAAAGCCTCGTTTTCTTTAGATTTACTATTATTTATTACAGTAGGCAGAGTCATTGCCGCAACTACGCCAATTATCCCCAAAGTAATTAAAACCTCAGCCAAAGTAAATCCTCGTTGTATTTTTAAAACCAAACTTTTATGATTTAACACATCAGCATTACAACAGGTTTTAAATATTTTACAATCCTTGAATACTGAAGAAAGAAGCCTTAAATCGCCCC
>CAUDIU010000121.1 GCA_958449715.1 uncultured Clostridium sp.
CACATGTAAAGTTTGTCTTGTTAAATAAAGCTCAAACCTATTAATTTCGACACCTTTTTCCATTAATGATTTAAAATACTCACAACCTCTTGTAGAATATCTTTGGGTCCACCCTTCTCTATTCGGAATTAGAGGATTTGTTGCAACCATTTGATATGGTTTACCTAATATCCTCCATTTACCGTTAAGCATTGTCCTATCCCATACAAGAGAGACACAAATTTTTGAGTATTTTAATGACGGATAATTGTCGAAAAAGAACATAACATCATTCATTGTGTATAGTTTAGCCACAAGAATTAAGTTATTTTCTTCATCTAAAATTGCAAGCCCACTGTCCATACCTGATGATGCTGCAAGTGATAAGCCTACATAATAATTCATAAATAATTCTCCTTACGCCAGCAATTGCGTAATTATTAAAGGTTCATCATCTGTCACAAGCACTGTATGCTCAAAATGAGCTGAAGGCATATTATCACTTGTGCTAACTGTCCATTCATCATCTGCCACAACAACTTCATCACCGCCTAGATTCAACATAGGCTCAATTGCAATTGCGTAACCTGATTTTAATAAAGTTCTATCGCCAACTTTATAGTTAAATAAAAATGGATCTTCATGCATTTCATGACCTACACCATGGCCGCCATATTGACGAACAATACCTAATTTTTCTCTTAATGCAACAGCCTCTACTGCTCCAGATACATCATCTAAAACATTTCCTGCTTTCATCTGTGCAATACCTGCAAAAAGGGCTTCTTCTGTTGTTTTTAAAAGTCTTTGACATTCTTCACTGACTTTTCCGACAGGATAAGTCCAAGCGCCATCACCAACCATTCCTGCATAAGTAGCTCCGACATCAATACTTATGATATCACCCTCTTTTACTTTTACATTTTCATTAGGAATCCCATGTACTACCTGCTCATTAATTGATGCACAAATACATCCAGGAAAACCATGATAGCCAAGAAATGTAGGAATTGCTCTTTCTTTACGAATAATATCATGAGCAATACTATCTAATTCTTTTGTACTTATACCAGGTTCAATCACTTCTCTCATTTTTTGATGAACAAGAGCAACGATATGCCCAGCATGACGCATTCTTTTTATTTCATCACGAGACTTTTTATGAATCATAATTCTATTTACGATAATTTATATGCAGAGGGACTTTTAGAATTTAAAACTAATTGTCCCTCTTTATAATTTATAAACTATCGCACCTTTCTTTTTTTATTTAATTACTTGTAACAATCTTTCCCAAACTTCATCAATTGATCCGTTTGCATCAATAGATTTTAGAACTCCTTTATTTGTATAATATTCTACCAAAGGAGCAGTTTCTTTATTGTAAGTATCAAATCTTGATTGAGCAACTTCTCTTGTATCATCTTTACGTTGAGTAAGTTCAGCACCATCTTTGTCACAATGACCTGCAACTTTTGGAGGTTTAAATTCAAGATTATAAATTTCACCACAAACAGGGCAAGAACGACGATTTACAATTCTTTCAACAAGAATGCTTGTATCGATATCAAAGTATACTGCAATAAATTTAGTATCAATACCATTATCAATTTCAGCATTCATCTTTTCAAGTTCTGCAGCTTGTTCAACGCTTCTTGGGAAACCATCTAAAATATAGCCGTTTTTGCAATCATCTTGAGATAATCTGTTTTTGATAATTCTTGTAACTAATTCAACAGGGACTAATTGACCTTTGTCAATATAAGCCTTAGCTTCTTTCCCTGCTTCTGTTTCACCTTTGATTTCAGCTCTCAAAAGAGAACCTGTATCAATGTGTGGGAAATGTAAATATTCTGCTAATTTGTTTGTTTGTGTTCCTTTACCACAAGCTGGTGGCCCTAAAAAAATTAATTCTTTTTTTGTCATTTTAAATCTCTCTTTCGTATAACTTATGTAATAATATTACAACAAGCAAAAAAATTGTTCAAATAAAAAGCCCCATAAAGGGCTTTTTATATAAAAATTCATCAATACTTAAAGTTACTGTTAAAAAACTGCACTCTATGTATCAATATTTGTAGCATATACCGCATTAGCTTCAATAAAGTTTCTTCTAGGATCAACTTTATCGCCCATCAATATATCAAACAATTGATCACATAACATTGCATCTTCTACGTTTACTTTTAATAAAGTTCTTGTTGCAGGATCCATAGTTGTTTCCCACAATTGTTGAGGCATCATTTCTCCTAAACCTTTGAAACGTTGGATTTGCAAACCTTTTGATCCTCTATCGTCAATAAATTTTTGAAGTTTTTCAAATGAATTTATTTCATATTGTTCAGTATCAGTTTCAAGAATTAAAGTATCTTCTTCTTCAATCAAGTAATCTCTGATTAATGGGTAAGAAGCTTTTAATCTCTTATATTCTGAACTTTTTACGATATTTTGAGTAATCAATACATGTTCTTCTTCATTGAAATTCAATTGAATAGCATATTTTGCATTTTCAGGATTATATTTCAATGAGCATACATAATTTGCAGCCTCTTGAATATTATAATTCTTAGCGTGATCTTGTAAATAATGATTTAAGTATTCAACAACTTCATTCATTTTAGCTTGATCTTCAAAATATTCAGGTTCAATATTAGAACGAACTAATCCTCTTAATACAACAGCAGGATACAAATTCAAAATAGGATTATTATAAGAATTATAAAATGCTGACATATTTTTGATTAATTCTAATAATTCATCACCAGTTTTAACTCTTGATTTAGTTTTATCAGACAAGCTTAAATTTTTGATACCACGTTCTTTAAGCATTTTATCCAATGCATGTTCATCATATAGATATTCAGAAGTTTTTCCTTGAGTAACCTTAAATAAAGGCGGTTGAGCAATATAAACATAACCGTTTTCAATCAAAGGTCTTGCATATCTAAAGAAGAATGTTAAAAGAAGTGTTCTGATGTGAGCACCGTCAACATCGGCATCGGTCATGATAATAATTTTATGATAACGAAGTTTTTCCAAATCTACTTCATCAGGATTTCGGCTGATATTTATACCGAATGCCTGAACCATTGATTGAATTTCGTTATTACCATAAATTTTATCAAGTCTTGCTTTTTCAACGTTTAAGATTTTACCTCTCAAAGGCAAAATAGCTTGGAACATTCTGTTTCTGCCTTGTTTTGCAGAACCACCGGCAGAATCACCCTCAACGATATAGATTTCACATTTTTCAGGTTCTCTATTAGAACAATCTGCAAGTTTACCAGGTAATGTAGAATTTTCCAAAACAGATTTTCTTCTTGTTAATTCTCTTGCTTTTCTTGCAGCTTCACGAGCTCGTTGAGCTTGCAATGTTTTTTCAATAATAATTTTTGCTATTTTAGGGTTGAACTCTAACCACTCTTGCAATTTATCACGAACTGCATCTTGAGTAGCACCCATTGCTTCAGCATTACCTAATTTTTCTTTTGTTTGACCTTCAAATTCTGGGTTCGGAATTTTAACACTTACAATTGCTGTCAAACCTTCTCTTACGTCTTCCCCAGATAAGTTTTGGTCAGAATCTTTTAAAATATTATTTTTTCTTGCGTAATCATTGAATACACGAGTTAGAGAGTTTCTGAACCCTGTTAAATGAGTACCGCCTGAATGTGTATTAATATTATTTGCAAATGATAAAACACTTTCACTGTATGCATCAGTATATTGCATAGCAACTTCAATTTGCATACCATCTACTACTTTATCAATATAAATAGGTTTATCATGCAATACATTTCTGTTCTGGTTTAAAAATTCAACATAGCTTCCAATACCACCTACATAGTGGAAAGTTTCAGTTGTATCAGCATGTGCATTTGTGAAAATAATTTTCAAACCTTTGTTTAAAAACGCCATTTCACGCAATCTGTTTGCAATTACATCACAGTCAATTTCTGTAGTTTCTGTAAAGATTTCAGGATCAGGCCAAAAAGTAGTCTTTGTACCAGTTTTATCTGTAGCTTCACCTTTTTCAACAGGAGAAAGAGGTTCACCTCTCATATATTCCTGACGCCATACATAACCTTGACGAGAAACTTCTACACGATATTTTTCAGACAAAGCGTTTACAACAGATGCACCAACACCGTGAAGACCTCCTGATACCTTATAACCGCCATCTCCAA
>CAUDIU010000122.1 GCA_958449715.1 uncultured Clostridium sp.
TACCAATACTGGGATATACCAGAAAATACACCAAGCTCTTTAGAAACATTCTCCAATAAATATATTCTGCCATACATAAAACATATAGAAACAGGAGTTGCTAACAACAATAATAGTACAACAATTAATATTTCTAGCAACGAAAAATTGTACTATATAAAATTAATTAATGGTAGTACTATTGCCTTCCATAGAGGAGGAGGAGTTGATATATATATAGACATAAATGGAGATAAAAAACCTAACAAAGCCGGATATGATCAATTTGCTTTTTTATTAAATATATCCAATACCCAATCATACTCAAGTGGATTTGCTCCAATAGGAAGAAAAAGAGTAATTGAATCTCGAAAAAATACATTAAATTCTTGTGGTAAAAATGAACCTTGGCTTTGTTCTGCTATCATTGAATATGATGGATGGGAAATAAAAAAAGATTACCCTTATCGTATTTAATAAATATTTGTAAAAATTTAAAATTTAAATAACAAAAAATCTCCTGTTTAGTTTTAAATACAAACAGGAGGTATTGTTATGTCAGGTGTTGAATTAGAATTAAATAAAGTAACTGCTCCAGTACAATTACAAACTACTAAAATAAATAACAAAACAGATGAACAAAAACCACAAATGCCTGCATCTAATACAACAGAGCAAAAACCTGACAGTTTTGAAAAAACTCAAGAAATTCCTCCAAAAAATATAAAAGAAGAAGAAATCAACAATAAAGAAAACAATAAACACCCAAAAAGTTTTAAAGAAAAATTCGCAAGTTTTTGTAAGACATTTGTTAAAACAGGCGACTACATAAAAGCAACAGGAGCAACTGTAATCTATGGCGGACTTGCAGCCGGAGCTATAATGTTTTCTAACTGGCTTTTCAAAGGCTGGCCTAAAGTTATGAAAAAACAAATCAAGTTTGAAGATATGTTCAACAAACCTTTAAAATGTATAAGTAAATCATCTAAAATATTTGCAGGAGTAACTGCAGCTGCTATCGGCGGTTATCAGTTTGCTAAAGCATATCTAAAATCAAACCAACACGCAGCACATGTAGATCAAAAATTAAATAACTACTCAAAAGTTAAATCGTGAAAAAATCGACAAAATCTTCATTCATAAAACCTTGATTTTCTGCACTGCTTAACCATACCCATATTCTTGGATCATCTAACTTTAGCGTATCTTCATGAATTTCATTAATTTTAGAATTTTCAAAACTTTCACTTACAAATAATTCAAAAATTTCATTCATATATAAAACCTCATTATAATTACATCTATATTAGATTTAATGAGATTTTTTTATATGTCAAACTAAATCAAATTTTTATAATGCTCGTTATAAAAATCGCCAAAACTGTCATTTAAGATCGCTTCTCGACATTTTTGCGAAAAATCTACAAGATATTTGATATTATGAATAGATAATAATGTTGCAGCAGTAGATTCTCCACATCTCCACAAATGTCTAATATAAGCTCTTGAATGATTTTTACAAGCATAACAATTACAACCTTCAACCAAAGGACGAGGATCGTCATAATATTTTTGAGTTTTGATATTAGATTTTCCATTAGGAGTGAAGAATGATCCGTGTCTTGCATTTCTTGTAGGCAGAACACAATCAAACATATCAATTCCTCGTTTAATACCGTCTAATAAATCTTCAGGAGTACCTACTCCCATTAAGTAACGAGGTTTATTATTAGGTAACAACGGTGCTGTGAATTCTACAAAGTGATTCATAATATCTTTAGTTTCACCAACACTTAATCCGCCAATTGCATAACCTACAGCATCATAAGAAGAAATAACTGCAGCACTTTCACGTCTTAAATCATCATAAAAAGCCCCTTGAACAATAGGAAAAAGAGCTTGTCTTGGATTAGTTTTAGCTTTAAAACACCTTTCTAACCAACGATGAGTGCGTTCCATAGCTTTTTTAGCAGTATCATAATCACAAGGAAATGGTGCACACTGATCAAATGCCATAATTATATCTGCACCAATATCCTGTTGAATTTCCATAGAAACTTCAGGGTTGATAAAATGTTTTTTACCGTCTTTAGGATCTCTAAATTCAACACCATCTTCTGTAATCTTATTCAAATGGCTTAATGAAAATACTTGAAATCCACCAGAATCCGTCAACACAGGTTTATGCCAATTCATCCAACTGTGAATTCCGCCAAATTGCTTAATTAACTTTGTACCTGCTCTCAAATATAAATGATATGAATTAGAAAGCATAATCTGAGCACCTGTATCCATAATTTGATCAGCTGTTAAAGTTTTAACAGCTGAATTTGTGCCAACAGGCATAAAGATAGGAGTTTTAATTATCCCATGAGGAGTTGTTAAAATACCTGCTCTTGCGCCTGTTTGTTTACATTCATGCACTAATTCATATTTAAAATATTCATGAGCATTATCTCTCATTACTCATCAACACTTTCTGTAACAATTTCCATCATATTTTTATAATCTGTACAAAGTTCTTCTGGTTTAAAGTAAATATTAATTTCTCTTTCAGCACTTTCAATACTATCAGAACCATGAATTGTATTATATTCTTTTAACTGAGCATAATCAGCTCTGATTGATCCTACATCAGCTTCACAAGGATCAGTAGCACCTAAAAGATGACGGATACCTTGAACAGCTTTATAACCTTGAAATACCATTGCAATAATAGGACCACTTGTAATATATTTTACAAGACTTGGATAAAATGGTTTATTGATATGTTCTGCATAATGTTTTGCAGCAATATCTTCTGTTACTTGAAGCATCTTCATGCCGATAAGTTTATAACCTTTCTTTTCAAAACGGCTGATTATCTCTCCGACACAACCTCTAATAACTCCGTCAGGCTTAATTGCCACAAATGTTCTTTCTTCTGTATGCATAATTCCTCCATTCAAGTTTATATTACCATAAAAATAAGCTATTTAACAGTTTCCATTTTTTTAATACTTTTCAATAACATAACTGACATCATTGCACAAAGAATAATCGCTGCTGATGCAAGTCCATACCAAAAGCCTCTTAAATTCAAATGAAAATGGAAAGCTAATGTATACCCTAAAGGTAATGAAATCAACCAATAGGCAACAAAGTTTGAAATCAATACAACACCTGTTCTTTTCATTCCTTTAAAAATACCTGATAGTGCAACTTGCAAACCATCAAATACTTGGAACACAGATAAGATATATAAAACAGGTATAGAAATTTTAATCAAATTGTTATCTTGAGTAAACAATTTTACTAAAAACTGAGGGAATGTTGCAAAAACAAATGCACTGCATAACATAAATCCTACAGACATTACAACTCCGACAAAAGAATATCGTTTTAAATCTTTTATATTCCCAGCTCCATTTGCGAATCCAACTTTAACAGCAATTGCATTTGAAATTGCAAGTGGCACCATAAATGAAACTGTAGTCAATGTACACACCAAATTTTGAGCCGCGGCATATACACCAGATACCCTGCCCATAATTATTGCAATACTGTTGAATGCAATGAATTCAACCATAATAGCACAAGATATAGGAATACCAATCTTGATTAAACTCTTATAATAATCAAAATCTTTATAATTATTAAAATTCATAACACTAAAACAATATATTAAAAGAGCAAAGCCCATAAAATATCTAACAATGAAACTTGCAACAGCTAAGCCTAGAACTCCTAAAGAAGGTATTGGACCAAAACCAAATACAAGAATTACATT
>CAUDIU010000123.1 GCA_958449715.1 uncultured Clostridium sp.
TGTAAAAATTGTAATACAGTAAATTCAATATTTGATTTTACATGCAAAAATTGCGGAACAGAAATTCTAAAAAAATGCCCTAATTGTAATAGCGTAAATTTTCCAAATGTTACAAAATGTAGAAAATGTGGTTACGTCTTCAAGAAACCAACCCCTATAATTGAAGAAAAAGAAATTAAATTAGAATATCCTGCAAATTTAATATCTCAACAAAGTGCCAAAAATATATTAATAAAAGGCATACTTTCAAATGATAAAAAAATTCTATCATTAAGCGGAGAAAAAGGGATTGGAAAAAGTCTTGTATTAAAAGCAATTATGCATGAATTGAAGCCTAAGAACTTTTCTTGGCTTTACGGAAAATGTACACCAATAACCCAACTAACACCAGCAGGATTAATTCAAGATATATTATTAAATATTTTTAATCTGCCTAATTTTTGTTTAAATAATTTGCAATTTAAAAAAGATGCATCTAAATATTTCAAGAATGAATTTCCACAATTAAACAATAATGAAATATTTGATCTTATAAACTTCTTATACCCTCATAATGAAGGCACTTTTGAAGATATAGTTGCAGCTAAAAACAAAACTTTTAACTTTTTAAATAAAATATTTGATAAAATAATAGAAAATAATAAATTCGTAATCGTAATAGATAACTTTGATTTTATAGACGGATTTTCATACGAATTTATAAGTCGTTATATAAAAAAAGAAAATGTATGGAATGATTTGAAATTTCTACTCATCTATAATGAACCCAAACCGGCACAAGGATATTTCTATTTCCCGTCAAAGCGAAATGAAAATATTTATTTAGATGTAGGAATTGCTCCGATTGAATTTAAACAAATTAATACTCTTGTGGAACAAAAAGTAAAAAAAATAGATGGATTTCCACAACTAAATAAATTTGAACTACAAGATATTTATAAAATAAGTAAAGGTAATCCTTCTTATATAAATCACGCATTAGATTTATGTTTTGATTGTCAATTAAGCAATCAGCAATTTGAAATAGCCACAACTTTTTCAGGATTGCTGGAATATAGACTTGCTCTATTAGCATATATTAATCCAATTGCATACAACATCTTACTTGGCTCTGCAATAATCGGAGATAAGATTAATATGAATCTTGTCAAAGAAATTTTTGAAGTAAATGATAAAACATTTAGAGATGTTATGATATATCTGAAAAAAATGGATTATATTACACCTATAAATGAAATATACTGTGAATTCAGCTCATTATCTTTATGGGAAACAATCATAAAAACAGCAAAAAATGATGAAAACTATAAAGAAATTAACAAAAAAATATTCACACATTTAACAGGTTTTACACTAAATTCTCATGCTATTTTAGGAATTATTGCACAAAACTTAAAACAACCAGAACTAGCTCTTGATATTTGGACAAAAAATACAAGATTTGCTTCATACATAGGAGACTTAAATCTATATGCAATATCTCAAAAACAATCTATGGCATTAATAAATGAATTCGACGAAACTCAAACCCTAAAAATCAGATACAACATTTCAGAGAGATTAGGGAAACTTCTTGCTAATTCAAATCCAACAGAAGCTATAGAATATCTACCAGATGCAATTTCAAATGCTGAAGCTGTAGGGAATAGTCCTAAAGAAATAGAATTATTAGCTTATCTTGCATCATGTTGCAGAAAAACAGGCAACTATTTTGGAGAAGTTGAATGTGTAGATTCTGTCCTTAAAAAAGTTAAGCCTGAAAATATCTTAGAAACAGCACTACTTAAAACAACAAAATTAAATGCTTTACTAAATATCGGAAACAGCAGTCAAATCATAAATATGATTGATACTGAAATAATGCCAGTACTTGACCAATATTTCAGTAAAAAACATAACCCAAAAGACCCACAATTTAACTTTATGTATGAAACTTGGTTAAAAACATATTTGGTATTAGCAAACGCATTAGTTATACAAGGAAATGACAGATCTTTTGAAATACTGACAATATTATTTGACATAATAGACAGAAACCAAATTCAAGATGAATTATTCACATGTAAATGCAAATTAACACTTGCTTTTGCAAATACAATGAAAGGAAATTTCAAAGCTTCAGAACAAATGCTTGAAGAAGTTCTTAAATCTTATCGTGAAAACATAATGGATAATGAAACAATTTTAAGATGGAATTTCATAAATATTATCAACAATTTCTTTAGAAAAAAATATGATGGAATTCAAGAAGATATGTTCCAAATAGTTACATTTGCGAATAATAATGGGGACAATTTTACAAAAAATATTCTAAAAACATTGCTTGGTAAAGTATTTAAAGATAACGACAATTCAAAACAAGCAATGGAAATTTATAATGATCAAATCACATATTTTGCAAAAGAAAAAATGGCTCTTGGAGCTCTTTTGACTTGGTATTTAATTGCTGATACAACATTAATTACTGAAGGCCCTGAAAACGCTAGAGAAATTGCAGAACAAGCTCTTGAAGTTGCGCAAAATCCAAAAATTGATAACTATTTCTTCAAAATACTCTTGAAAATGGTAATAGCAAAATGCGCTATTACAACTTCTGATTTTGAGACTGCGAAATCAAATATAGAAAGTGCAATTTCGATTGCAAAACAATTTAATTTAAACGATTTACTATCTAGATTATATATACTATATGGTAAATATTTCCAAGAATTAGGTCTTATCAAATCTGCTGAACAAAATGATTATCTACAAGGAGCTCAAAAAATGTATGAATCAGCAGAAGAATTAATTAAACAAACTAAAAATGCATCTGTAAATTCTGATTTGAAAAAATCTCAAAAAGCACTATCTACATTTTGTATTATGAATAATATAAAAATATCTTAAATTGAACTTAATAGTTCATCTCCCAATTATCATTCAAAATTTTGCCAAAACAGCCTTGGAATCTTGTGCTTGATTTACATCTTGAATTATAATAAGTTTCCCTTGTAGTTCTAGCATTATCAGGCAAAGTACATATTTTCTTTGTATTACATGAAGGAACAACCCATTCTTCATCAATTGTTCCATTTTCAAAATACGCTAAAAAGAATACATCTCTTCCTGCCATATTTGGGCCTTTTAATCCATTAGTATCAACAAGAATATGGCTCCATTTAACATTATTGGTAGAATGTCCGGAAAGCGCTTCTATACATATTGCAGCTCCACTACCAAGGACAGCACAATTTACATTACCCCACCAATTTTTAACATTTTCAACACCTCCGCCTGTAACAGAAGCTCCATTTAAATTCCGGTATTCAGTATTAGGGATACAAGGTTTTTCTAAATTTGGACATACAGTAACTGTTTTAAAATAATTTTTTAAAAAATTATTTGTTTCAGTCTGAGAAAGTAATCCTGCTTCTGATAAAGAAAGGGCATTTTTATCATTCATATATTGTACAAAAGCCTGTTGTAGTTCATTATAAACTTTATGAAGCTGAGTTACATAAGTTTTTTTTTGATGGTTTTGCATTAATGTAGGAATTGTCATTGCAGAAACAACACCAATTATACCAAGCGTAACCAAAACTTCTGCTAATGTAAAACCATAATTTTTCATTTCAAACCTCTTCTTGTTATTAATATTATATAATTATTATAACACTTTTTCAGAATTTTTCAAGAGCGATATTA
>CAUDIU010000124.1 GCA_958449715.1 uncultured Clostridium sp.
GGGACAATAATAATTGATGGTTTAAATTCCGGAAAATCAATAAAAAAATTAATTAATAAAATATGTGGTGAAAAAAATATTAATAATATTTCTGATATTAAAATACCACTTGCAATTCCGAGTGTTGATATGAATACTGGTGATGTTATTTGTTTTACGTCTTCTAAAATTAGAGCTTTTTCTGATAATACAATTTTTGTAAATGATGCTAATATTGGAAATTGTGTTCAGGCGAGCTGCAGTTTTCCTTCAGTTTTTTCTCCTTGTGATTTTAATAATAGAAAATTAGTTGATGGTGGTATTAGGGAAAATGTGCCTTGGAGAGAACTTAAATTTTTAGGAGCAGATAAGGTTGTAAGTGTTGTTTTTGAAAATGAAGTTGATAATAGCTGTTGTAAAAACTTAGTTGATGTTGCTTTTCGTTCTTTTGAATTAATGGGGAAGGAACTTTCTAAGTATGAACTTAATGGTGCAGATTATTTAATTAAAATAAAAAGTAAAAAAATTTCACTTTTAGATATGAGTAAAATGGATTATTTTTATGAATTAGGGTATACAGAAGCCAAAAAGTTTTTAGAAATGATTGAATATTAAAAGAACAGGACGGCAATCCTGTTCTTTTTTACTAATGAAAGACATTAAGAATATTTTTGTTGTTTGCTTAAGCTATTTGTAGTATACTACATATTTTATTATATGTCAATATTTACGAAAAAATTCATATTAACACTAAATATATATTTTTATATTAGTATTTAATTATAAAATAAAATGTAACACGATTTTTTAAATATTTTCAGAAGTCTCAATATTCTCTTTCACATTTTTATTCTCAACATCCAAAGCCTTTTTTTCATTTTCTTGACGTTGTAAATTATCTTTAGCAACAGTCATAAGCAACTTAATTCTATTAGCCTGATTAGTCTCACTGCTACCAGGATCATAATCAACAGGAGAAATATTAGCCTCAGGATATTTTTCCCTAATAGTCTTGATAACACCTTTACCAACAACATGGTTAGGCAAGCAAGCAAAAGGTTGAACACAAATAATATTAGGAATATCATGTTCCATATACTCAATCATTTCAGCAGTCAAGAACCAACCCTCACCAGTTTGATTTCCTATAGATAAAACATCTTTTACTTTATCTTCTAGATGCCAAATATCGCAAGGTTGTAGATATCCTTTTTTAGAATTTGCTAAAGCTATTTTTTCATCCTTTTCTAATATATCAATTAATTTTATAGCTATTTTACTAATTTTAGCAGATGTTTTATTTATATTTAATAAACTATTAAAAGTAATTTTATGTGTTGCCATAAATTTAACAAATCCCATAAAATCAGGTAAAATTACTTCAGCACCTTCTTTTTCAAGCATCTCTGCTGCATAGTTATTTCCAAATGGATGGTACTTAATTAAAACTTCACCAACAATTCCAACTTTAGGTTTTTTAACAGAAGTATCTAATTCAATTTTTTCAAAATCATTTACTATATCATAAATACTTTGTTTAAACTGTTTATTTGTTGATTTTTTAACCATTTGTTTACATTTAGCCATCCACTCATCATATAATTTTTGAGTCTCACCTTTATTTACTTCATAAGCTCTATTTTTTGTTAACATTTTTTGCAATAAATCACCATAAACAACAGACTTAATTAATCCTTCAATTAATTTTGGTGTTATCTTAAATCCAGGCATTTTTTCCATACCAACAACATTAAACGAAATTACAGGTACATTGCTAAATCCTGCGTCTTTAAGAGCTTTTCTTATAAATCCTATATAGTTTGTAGCTCTACAACCACCGCCGGTTTGAGACATAATTAAAGCTGTTTTATTTAAATCATATTTTCCAGATTCAAGAGCTTCAATCATTTGACCGGTTACTAAAATTGATGGATAACATGCATCATTATTTACATATTTTAAACCTGTTTCAACAGTGTGTTGAGTACATTCTCTTAATAATACTGCATTGTATCCAGCTGCTTGTACAGCAGATTCTAGTAAATCAAAGTGAACTGGTGCCATTTGTGGAATTAAAATTGTGTAATCTTTTTTCATTTCTTTAGTAAAGATTTTTTTCTTTAATCCGTAGTCACCGTCGGCTTTTTCTTCTTGTTTTTTAGCTATACGTTTGTTCATACTTGCTAAAAGTGAACGTATACGAATTCTTACAGCCCCTAGGTTATTGACTTCATCTATTTTGATAAGTGTATACATTTTATCATAGCTTGATAAAATTTCTTCAACTTGGTCAGTTGTTACAGCGTCAACACCACAACCAAATGAATTTAATTGTACTAATTCTAGATTATCATGTTTTCCAACGAAATCTGCTGCTGCGTAAAGTCTTGCGTGGAATACCCATTGGTCAACAACTCTTATAGGACGTTTTGCTTCAGTTTTATCAGAAACGCTATCTTCTGTTAAAACACATAATCCTAAAGATGTAATTAAAGTGTCTATACCATGGTTTATTTCTGGGTCTATGTGATATGGTCTTCCTGCTAAAACAATTCCTCTTAAATTATTTTCTTCAATATATCTTACGGTTTCAGCACCTTTATCACGTATATCTTTTTTACATTTTTGATATTCTGCTTCAGCTTTTTGAGCAGCTTCTAGTAATTCTTTTTTAGTAAAATTGTATTCTTTGAATTCATCTAATTCCATTATCTTTTTAACTAGATTTTTAGTTTCAAATGGTAAGAAAGGATTCATAAATTTTATATTATGTGTTTTTAAATCTTCAACATTATTTTTTAATACTTCTGAATATGATATTACAATTGGGCAATTATAGTGGTTATCTGCTTTTTCATATTCTTTTCTTGAATAAGGCATACAAGGGTAGAATATTGTTGTAATTCCTTTTTCAATTAAATTTTCAATATGACCATGAGATATTTTTGCTGGATAACATACGGATTCAGAAGGCATAGATTCCATACCTTTTTCATATGTTTTTCTTGTACTCTTATCTGATATAATTACTCTAAAGCCTAGGCTTGTAAGGAATGTAAACCAGAAAGGATAATCCTCATACATATTTAAAACTCTTGGGATTCCTATAGTTCCCCTTATTGCATATTCTTCATCAAGTGGCTTATAATCAAATATTCTTTGATATTTGTATTGTACTAAATTTGGTAAGTTCTTTTTATTTGTTGTAACACCTGCACCTTTTTCGCAACGGTTACCAGATACATGAATTGCACCATTGCTAAATTTATTAATTGTTAATTTACAATGATTTTCACAATTATTGCATCTTGCATGTGTTACTTTTATTTCTAATTTATCTAGTTCATCAGCTTTTAAAATTGTTGATGTATATTCCATATCTAGGTTTGACTCATATTGTGCTTTAGAGAGTAAAGCCATTCCGTAAGCACCCATAAGACCTGCAATGTCTGGTCTTACAACATCTTTTTTAACAATTTTTTCAAAAGCTCTTAAAACTGCATCATTGTAGAATGTTCCACCTTGTACAACAATGTGTTCTCCCAAAGTGGCTGTATCCCTAACTTTCATAACTTTTTGAATAGCATTTTTTATAACTGAATATGAAAGTCCGCTTGAAATATCTCCTACTGTATAGCCTTCTTTTTGGGCTTGTTTTATTTTTGAGTTCATAAATACTG
>CAUDIU010000125.1 GCA_958449715.1 uncultured Clostridium sp.
GGTCGCTGTGGGCTTTTCTTTTGCTTGTACTGTTTCTGAAATCGGCTTTTGCGCACTATGAAGGAAATGGGGCTGACAACGTAAAGTATAATCACAAATTATTAAACCATTTAATTTAAATGTTTATTTGAAATAGATTGTTTATAAGCATATAAATTGGGAATGTTATAAAAAAAGCGTTTCTTTGTATTCTGAATTTTATACATAACGTACTTTTTTTCAATTTGTTGTAAAAATAAAATAGAAAATGAGAAGAATATCAATAGTGCATATATCAGATATACATTTTGATAAATGTGAACCTGAAAATCAAGGCTTAATTATAAATGCTTTTTTCAAAGACTTAAATTCATTGCTAGTAGATAAACCAAAAGATGATATATATTGTATTATATCAGGAGATTTAGTACAAGCAGGAAATTCTTCTAATATTTATGATTCTTTCTATAATAAATTTATAAAAAGACTCATGAAAATCATTAGTGTAAAGAATATTATTTGTACTCCAGGAAATCATGATTTGAATAGAAATATAATTGAAAATAATTTTGAAGAGTATCAGAAGTTAGTCAATAAAGATTATTCAGAAGTAGAATTTAATAACTTGGTAAAAGAAGATAAATCATTAATATCACAGAAGTTTTATTATTACAGAAACTTTTGTGAAGATAGATTATCTATTCCAAATTTTAATATTTATGGTTATTCTGTAAATTTGATACCAGAGATTAGTTGTTTTTGCCTGAATAGCGCATTATTGTCATATGGAGGTTTAAATAAGATCAATGATGAAAGGATTCTAAAAATAGAGACATCTGAACTTAATAAATGGTTAGATGAAAATGACGGAAGAAAGAAAATTCTTATTTTACATCATCCTTTTGAGCATTTAAGTGAATATGCACAAAAAGAATTAAATTCTATGTTAAGGAGTGGAATAGATATAATTATATCTGGACATATACATGATCAGAACTTAGAAAATAGTTATATTTCGCAAGAAGCAAAATATATTAAATGTTCATCTCCTCAGTTATTTAGTGATAAAACAGATTTAAATGGTTATTCCATTTTGCATTTCGAAGATAGTAATTTATTAAAAATTGAATATAGACAATGGTCTAAAAGGCAACGTAAATTTATGTCCGGACAAGAATTTTCAGGGACTGAAAATGGAATATTTGAATTTAAGAAAGTTGGTTATTCGAAGGATGATTTCATACTTGAAAAACTTAAACTAGAGTTTTTGAGAGCAATGAAAACTTATTCTGTAACTCCAGAATGGGCAGATAGAATTTTAACGACCTGTCCTCCCAATGCAATATCAAAAGACAACGAAATTAAATTAGATTATTTAGATGTTATAAATAAAAAAGATAATTATCAAATAATAGCAGCACCTCAATTTGGATTAACTTGTTATGCGAGATATTTAGCATTAAAAGCTTGGGAGGTAAAAAATGAAATATGGTTTTATGTAGATTGTTCTAGTTGGAGATTATCTAAAGTTGAAGTTGATATAGAAGATTTTGCAAAAGAATATCAAATAGACATACAAGATATTAAATGTATATTATTGGATGATTGGAGAAACTCTATTAAGGATTCATCTAAGATATTAGAGAAAATAAAGAAAATATTACCGAATATTCCTATTATTATTTTATCAAACTATGATGATACAATATTAATTGAGGGACTTGATACAGAGGAAAGTCATATTGGTTTTAAACCAATGTATTTAAAAGAATTAACAAGGAAAGGAATTAGACAAATAGTTAGATGTATTAATGATACCAATCAGATAGCTGATGAAAATAAGTTACTTGAAAGATTGACTGTTGATCTAAATGACCTTAATATTCATAGGACTCCATTAAATTGCTTGCAATTATTATTAGCCTTTCAAGTTAATTTTGATAATAGACCTATTAACAGATCAAAGGTGTTTAAATTCTTATTAAGGATAATATTTGACAACCCCGGTAATCTTTTTTATGGAGATAATTTAGATGAAGATAATTGTTCTTTTTTATTGGGGTATTTTTGTGAATATTTACTTAGAAATGGGAAAGAAGATTTTACGGAAAAAGAATTTATAGATGAAACAACATCATTCGGTGAAAGAAATTATAACACTTCTAATGTGTTAAATCTTTTGCAAATATTAAAAAATAATCAAGTTCTTGTTGAATGTAATGGCTTTATAAGATTCCGTTTTTCATATTGGATATATTTTTTTGCAGCAGAACGAATGAAGCTTTCTGAGGATTTTGCAAACTTCATGTTTGGGCAAAAACATTCAATATACTATCCAGAAATCATTGAGTTTTATACAGGGACGGATGGAGCAAGAGAAGATGCTGCAAAAATGATAATTCATGATTTAAACGAATTATCAGCAAAAGTTCATAAAGAAATAGGCATTAGAGACGATATTAATCCTTTTTCTGATATTAAATGGACATTAAATGAAAAGGTAAAAGGGATGACACAAGAGCAATTAGAATTGAGTGTAAAAGAATCAAAATTACCTGATGAAATAAAAGATGCAGTTGCTGATAAAGATTATAATAGCATAAAGCCATATAATCAAACGATAAGTGATTTTTTAGAAGAATATGATGTTAAAAATCTTATGAATTTAACGAAGTCAGCTTCTAGAGCTTTAAGAAATAGTGAATTTATTTCTTCAAATTTAAAAGAGGAATTGGCTGATGGTATTTTTAAATCATGGAAAGAAATTGTTCGTGTACTTTTCTTATTAGCCCCAATTTTAGCTAAAAACGGATTTGGAGGTGTAGGAGGAGCTAGATTTAAATTAGCAGATGATTTTCCGAAAGAATACCAAGAATGTCTAAAGAATATAGTGATAGTTTTACCGTTTAATATAATGAATTGGTATAAGGATGATTTATTTTCAGACAAACTCGTTTTATTATTTAAGAAGTTTTTAATCGAGCATGAAAGTCCGATAATTAGGCATATATTATCATTACTTATATCTTCTTCTCAACCTAAAAACTGGCATATATTGATAAATAATTATATAGGTAGCATTGGAAAAAACTCTTATTACCTTGGAGATCTTTATGGTAATTTAAGAGGTAATTATAGTACAAAATATATGTTGCCAAGTGATTTAAAATATACAGAAGATTTGATAAAATCATGTTGGATAAAACATAAAGATGGTATAAGACAACCTGGAATTAACTCAATATCAAAAGTTCCTAATGATAAATTACCAATGAGAAAAGACATAGATTTCTGATTTATTTTGCTTATCTTTGTAGCGTAATGATAAGGCATAGACAAATGAGAGTCTGTGAATGACAAAAAAAGACATTTTTCAGTTACTAAATCGTTACATTTGAAAAATTGAACTGAATTAGAACGTTGATTCATAAGGATTTGGGAGAGAAAGGTTCATAATCCTGTCTCTCCGCAATAAAGGGTGTAAATCAAGCATTTGCAAGATTTACACCCTTTTTTACACCCAAAAGTCAACTACGGGGTGTAGTCTATATGCATTATTTTTGGTAATCCTATTCATTTCCTTCTTAACTTTATTATATGTAAGTATTCGGCCAACTACAGGTATTAAACCTTTATATACAACAATAG
>CAUDIU010000126.1 GCA_958449715.1 uncultured Clostridium sp.
CCAAAAGCGTAAGTTATATAGAATAAAAAAGGCACTGATTCGTCAGTGCTTTTTTTATTGCAATTTTATATATAATAATTTATAATAATAAAAAGAGAAAGGAGCAGAATATGAAAAGATTTCAGGCAGAACAAGCACAAAAGTCTTGTAAATTACATGTCAATTGTGTTGGTTTGTCTACGCACGTAGTGCTCGGGGGGGGGCAATTCTTTAGCTCTATCAAGAGTTTTCAGTACTTGCCAAAATAATCAAAACTGTTATAATAGTGATATGGAACATCACTATAAAATTAAAAAAGCTTTTACTCTTGCAGAGGTATTGATTACTCTAGGAATTATTGGTGTTGTAGTTGCTATGACATTACCAATATTAATTTCTAATTATAAGAAAAATCTTGCAGTAGAACGCTTAAAATCTACTTATTCAATTATTAATCAAGCATTTAGTCATTCTATTGCAGATAATGGTCCTGCAGAATATTGGGATTATAATTTAAGTACAACAGATTTTTATGCAAGATACTATGCTCCTTACATTGAAGGTGTAAAAATATGTAATTGGAATGAACAAGATTCCTCTTGGACTGAATCTTGGAACAGTGGACTTCAAAGAGCTTGTTCATCTATGGCAGTTACTGCTGAAGGAGAACGTGTAAATATAAATAATAATCAAAATAAATATTTATTGAAAAATGGTGTTGGGGTGACTTTGGTGTCTGGTAATCAGGCTCTTACAATTGATTTGAATATTAACAAACATAAAATGGTATATGGTGTTGATGCTTTTCGTTTACAACCTAATTCTATAGCTACTGGGGATCCATTTACTGGGTTAACTTTTACAAGAAAAGATGCTTGTAAAATGGTTGTAGAAAATAAAAGGACTTCAGATGGTAAGACTTTTATACAGCATTGTAGGGAAGGTTATGGAAACTGGTATTATGGTAATACTTGTGCAGCATTAATTCAATGTAATAGTTGGCAGGTTCCAAAAGATTATCCAGTTAGATTTTAGATGTTGTTTAAATATTTCTCTTTTTGTGATATTCTAAAATTATACGAAAAAATAAGAGGGATTTTTATATGACAGCAACTAAAATTGAAGATTTACCTACAGTTTATGATCCCAAAGAAACTGAAGATAGTATATATAAATTTTGGGAAGAAGGCGAGTTTTTTAAGGCTGATGCAAAAAGCCAAAAACCACCATATTCAATTGTAATTCCACCGCCAAATGTTACTGGTGTTTTGCATATGGGACACGCATTAGATGAAACTTTGCAAGATATTTTAACTCGTTATCATAGAATGGCAGGTTATGAAACTCTTTGGTTACCTGGTACAGACCATGCTGGGATTGCAACTCAAAATGTTGTTGAGAAAATGCTTCGTGAAAAAGGTCTTTCTCGTTACGACTTAGGTCGTGAAAAATTTTTGGAAGAAACTTGGAAATGGGCAAATGAACATAAATCTGCAATTTTAGACCAATGTAAACGCTTGGGTGCTTCTTTTGATCGCTCAAGAGAACGTTTTACATTTGATAAAGGTTGCTCTGACGCTGTAAAAGAAGTTTTTGTAAGACTTTACGAAAAAGGTTTAATTTATAAAGGGAAATATATTGTTAACTGGTGTCCTCGTTGTAATAGTGCAATTTCTGATGTTGAAACAGAATATGCAACAGAACAAGGACATATGTGGGAAATTTCTTATCCATTAAAAGGTGAAAGTGGGGCAATTATTGTTGCTACTACTCGTCCTGAAACAATTTTTGGGGATGTTGCAATTGCTGTTCACCCATCAGATCATAAATATTCGGAATTAATTGGAAAAACTGTTATTATTCCGCTTTCAGGTAGAGAAATTCCTATTATCGCAGATGAATATGTTGATAAAAACTTTGGAACAGGTGCAGTAAAAATTACTCCTGCACACGATCCAAATGACTTTGAAGTTGGAAAACGTCATGGTTTGGCTCCTATTTGGGTTATTAATAATGACGGTACTATGAAGGCTTGCGGTCAGGTTCCTCAAGAATTACACGGTCTTGATAGATATGAAGCAAGAGAAAAAATTATAGGAATGCTTTCATATAATAATTTCTTATTAAGAACAAGAGATCATGAACATAATGTTGGGAAATGTCAACGTTGTGGTACTACTATTGAACCGTTACTTTCTGAACAGTGGTTTGTTAAAATGGAACCACTTGCAAAGGAAGCTATTGCAGCTGTTAAAGACGGTAGAATTAAATTTGTTCCTGATAGATGGGAAAAGAACTATTTAGGTTGGATGGAAAATATTCGTGATTGGTGTATTTCTCGTCAATTATGGTGGGGACATCAAATTCCAGCTTATTACCATAATGAAACTGGAGAAATGGTTGTTGCAAAAGAAAATCCGGATCCTGAAAATTATACTCAAGATTCAGATGTTTTAGATACTTGGTTCTCATCTGGTTTGTGGCCATTTTCTACTATGGGTTGGCCAAATACTGAAAGCGAAGATTTTAAAAAATTCTATCCTACAACCACTCTTGTAACTGGTTTTGATATTATTTTCTTCTGGGTAGCAAGAATGATTACAATGGGATTGGAATTTACTGGAAAAGCTCCTTTCTCAACAGTATATATTCATGGTCTTATCAGAGATGAAAAAGGTCAAAAGATGTCTAAATCTAAAGGCAATACAATTGATCCTGTTAAAATTATTGATAAATACGGTTGTGATGCTCTGAGATTTACGATGACTTCTTTATGTACATATGGCGGTCAAGATATCAAAATGAGTGAAGAAAGATTTGAATATGGCAGAAACTTTGCTAATAAAATCTGGAATGCTTCAAGATTTGTATTGATGAATCTTGATGGTGTTGATAATAAAGATATTGATTTTGATAATTTGACAATTGCTGATAAATGGATTTTGGATAAGTTAAATAAAACAGCAAAAGAAGTAAATGATAATATTAAAGAATTCAGAATCGGTGAAGTTGCTCACGTATTATATGACTTCTTCTGGAATTCATATTGTGATTGGTATGTTGAAATTGCTAAAATTCAACTTCAAGATGCAGGGTTAAAAGCAAATACTCAACGTGTATTGAGATATGTTCTTGATATGTCATTGAGAATGTTACACCCTGTAATGCCTCATATTACTGAAAGAGTATGGCAATTAATTCCAAAAGAAACTGAAACTAAAGCTTTAATTGTTGCTGAATTTCCAATATTCAAAGAAGAATTGGAATTCCCTAAAGAAGCTCAAGAAATGGAACTTGTATTTGAAACAATTACATCATTGCGTAATGTTCGTCAAAGTTTCAATATTTCACCTTCAATTAAATGTGATATTGAAATTAGAGCTGAAAAAGATGAAAAACCAATTTTCGAAGAAATTGAAGCATATATTAAACGTCTTGCAAGAGTTGAAAATATTTCTTATGCAGATATGAATGCTCCAGTACCTCCAAAGAGTGCTACAGCAGTTGTTTCT
>CAUDIU010000127.1 GCA_958449715.1 uncultured Clostridium sp.
GAAAAAAATACTGAATCTACTTTCAAAACTTTCGGTTAAACAATAATTTAAATGTTTTATATTTAAAATATGTGAGTTTTATCACTTATTTGTTTCCTTTCCCTTTTTTCCCTAGACTAACTGACTTGTTAGTCTTTTTTATTATTAATTTTCAGCTTTATATAATCTTGCAAAGAAACAGGAAACATGTTGTATAGAATCAACTCTAACCCACTGGCGAGTTGCCTTAAATCTTATTGAATTTTTAGAACGTTCTTGATTTTTATGAGAATAATTATTTATTTCATCATTAAAAAGATGGAATTGGCACATTGCAACTTTCTTACAAGCATTTAATAATTTTAGAGCTAAATTATCCATTTTTAAATATTTAGCTAAATAATAAGCAGCCACAAGTCCTTCAGATCTAGCCCCATCTGGGAAATAATGATCTCCATATTCATAATAATATCCACCTTCGTAATCAATATAAGGAGAATCATCTTTTCTATAAGTTTTTTCTACCATTGTTGCAGCATCAGTAAAGACAAAATTTATATAATTTTGTTTTTGAAAATCTTTATCCTTACACCACTCTTCAATTGCTTGCATTAACCAAGCATCAGAAGGTAATGCTGTAAACAAATCAGCATAAATACGAGGTCTTTCATCAACAATCCAATCGAGAGCTTTTTTAGAAATTTTTCTAACTTCTTTAGCTAAATTTTCATCATCTAAGAAATTATTTGCAAATAAAGCCAAACCTAATAATGCTTCACCTGGATAATAGAATGAAAAAGTTTCTTTTCTTTCTTCATCAGTCATATTTATTAAAGGCTCTCCATTATGATATTTAGGGTGAATATAATAACCAAGAATTTCACCATTTTGATAAACCCTACTTAAAATATGCCTTGTATACCCTTTTATATATTCATCAAAAGATTTATCGCCTGTAAAAGAACGATATTGCATCATCGCAACAAGTAAAACTCCTGTACCACCAAGTTTAGCTTTACTGTTATAATATGCATAATAAGCTTTACCCCATTTTGTATCATGCTCTTTAGAAATAGATACACTCCAATTAAGTGCTTTTTTAGCAGCATCAATATATTTCTGATCAGAAGTCAATTCATATGCTCTAATAAGAGCAATTACACCTCCACAATGTCTTAAATCATTGTAATATAAATTGTCTTCAGACCTATTAGGGTGTTCATGATCTTTATATGTATCATCACAGCAATCGTAATAATACAAAAAACGACCATCTTCATACATATTATCCAAAATCCAGTCAACAGATTTTATAACTTGATTAAACAATATATCATAACTAAATTCTGTATATCTAATATTACCTCGATAAAGAGGAATACATTCTTTTTTATATGTAATAAAAGCTCTGCTTCTAAATAAATAATATTCATAATCATCAGAAGCAGATAAAATATTTAATCTTTCTGAAATGCTGTTAGTTAATTTTGCAATAGGAGTTTTTCTTACCAAAGTCTGCAAAGCTGAGCGTAACCCCATATGACTTAAAGTAATCGCATCTGTTGGCATATAATAATAAGAAATTCCATCTTTTCTTAATTCTAATCCGTTAATACCAATTTCAAATCTACCATTATCAAAACGTTCTGAATTTAACTCACTTTTATTTATTTTTTTTCTATCAATAATATATTCAAGCATTATTCTGCAAGAATTTTCATCGTTTACAGAGAAATTTAGAAAATTCTTGTTATTCCTAAGCATTTCGATATCTCGATTTATAGTAGTTTCAAAATCTTTTCTTTTACTACCATATCGAATAAATTTTTGCCCAGTTTGAAATAAAGAAATGTATACTAATGTTTCTTGAGGATTAAAATTAATAATCCCAGAGAAATCAAGATCTCCTATATTAATAGACTTTCCAGATACTAAAGCATTTCTTATCCTTTTTAAAAGTTCATTAACAACAGAAAAATCTTGATTAAAAAACTCTCTTTCTTTATCATTTTGAGATTTAAAATCTAACATATGCAAATAATACCATTAATTGTTATAATTGGCAAACGTAAAGATTTATTTAATCTTTTGACATGCTAAACAATATGTTGTTCAATAGATAATAAGACTTGGTAGGAATTTATGTACATAAAACAAATAGAGATAGATAATTTTAAATCATTCGCAAATAAATCAGAAATCCCACTATTAAAAGGGTTTACAACTGTTTCTGGTCCAAATGGTTCAGGAAAAAGTAATATTATTGACAGTGTTCTTTTTGCACTTGGTCTAGCCAATGCTAGCGAATTACGTGCTGAAAATTTATCTCATTTTATTTCCACCTATACTAAAAGAAATGAAGCATTTGTAAAGGTAACTTTTGGAGAAACAGAAAACGGTGAAGATCTCACAATTGGAAGAAAAATCAGAAAAACCTCCCAAGGTTACGCAAGTACTTATTACATAAATGACAGTGTTACAACACTGACAAATGTCCATGCTATTTTAGAAAAATATAATGTAACCCCAAACAGTTACAATGTTATGATGCAAGGCGATGTTATGGGAATTACAGATTGTACGCCTAAAAATCGCCGTAAAATTATTGATGAAATAGCAGGAATTGCAGATTTTGACAGAAGAATAGAACAAGCAACAGGTGAATTAGAAACTGTAGAACAAAGAGTAGAACGTTCAACAGTTATTTTGAATGAAGTTGATAACAGATTAGAACAACTAAAAGAAGAAAGAGAAGTTGCTCTAAAATACCAAAAATTAAGAGAAGAAAAACAAGGTCTTGAAAGTCAAATTAATAAAGTTCGTTTCTTTGATATTAAAAAGAACCTTGAAAAAGCTCATGAGAATATTCTTGAATTTACAAAAAAGAAAAAAGAAGAAGAATTAAACAGTAAAGATCTTGACGAAAGATTAAAACTCGTAAATGAAAAATATAATGAAATTTCTGAACTTGTAAAAGAAAAAGGTGAAGCTCAACAAATTGAATTAAAAAAGCAAGAAGAAGCTATCAAAGGTGAAATTGACAGAAAAAATAACGCTTCAAATTACGCTGATAAACAAATTCATGACGGCTTAAGATCAATCGAAAATGCAAAAAATGGGATTGAAGGTTTTAAAAAGAAAATTGAAGATTTTAAACTAAAAATCCAACTTAAAAATGATGAAATCAACATAATTAATTCAAACATCAAAGAAAAAGAGGCTGAATTAAAAAAGATATTAGAAGATATGACTGGGCTTAATGCCACTGCAGATCAGCATATTGAAAAACGAAACAATTTACGCAAAAAACTTGAAGATTTAAAAGATGAAGAAACTAAACTAATTCAAACAAAACTTCCTTTAGAAAATGATTTAAAAAATCTTCAAAAAGAATTGGATGAAGCTAAAGCGAAATTAGAAGAATTAAACGAAATGAAAGCTAA
>CAUDIU010000128.1 GCA_958449715.1 uncultured Clostridium sp.
CTATAATACAAGAAGCAGACAACGAGGAAAAAGAAGATGAAGGCTGCTGTCATCATAGTGTATCAAAAAGAAGAAAAAGAGAATTAATTTATCACCCTATAAAACATACTTTCAATATTTTTATCTTCATTTTAATTATTACAATTATTTTAAACTTTATTATTGAAATATATTCAGAACACGCAATACTACATGTACTTCTAGGTAAAGTCAAATTTCTAGAACCTGTAATCACAGCAATAATAGGATTAATCCCAAATTGTGCAGTATCAATAGCTTTGACAATGTTGCTTATAAAAGGGTCAATAAGTTTTGGAGCTGTAATGTCTGGCTTATTATCAAACGCTGGACTAGGAATACTTGTATTATTCAGACATAATGAAAATATCAAAGATGCGTTGAAAATTGTTGGAATATTATTAACTATAAGTATACTATCAGGCTTACTTATTCAGCTAATCTAGACTAACTGAATATTTAATCTGTCATATCTTTCAGCAATATCATCATCATTTCTGAAATATTTATCAAATTTTAAACCTTGATCTTTTGATACAGATTTTACTAAATCTGATACAAAATCAAATTGAGCATTTTCATCCCACATATTAAATTCATCAACCAAATGTTCACGAGCCCTAAGTTTTTGTTTAATATCTTTCATGCCTGTATTAATTTGTCTTTCATGAGCTCCCATTTGAGTTACATTAGACATCCAAGCAAAAGGGGATTTATTTAATCTATCATGAATAACATTTATAATATCATTATCGACATTATAGGCGATTTTACCATCTCTTACCGACTCTATAAAATATGCAAAATTCTTTGCATAAACTTTTGATATTTCTGATTGGTCATTCATATGTGCAAATTTAATATTAAATTCTCCAGCTGTCACAGGATTTATATCATATAAACGTTTTTGTTTAAAATATTCAATATCTTTATCTAGTCCCATTCTATGAGTTAAAGAATCCAAAACATCTAATGTATGAAACATTTTATCAATAGTATAAACCTCTGGAAAAGTATTTTCATTATTTAAACTTAATATTCTTTGATCAACACTGTCCCATAAAGCACCTTTATAACTTGCAATTATTTCATCATCCGGTTTATAACTATTTGTTTTTCGACCTAAAATAATATATGCTTTATCAATATCACTACCAGGTAAAGCATGTTTTAAACCAATTGAACAAACAGGATCATATCCTGCCATCAAAACATTTACATCAGAATTTTGAGCTGATAAAGCACGCCCGACAAATTCTTTATGAATTTTATCTGAAACTTTTGAAATATTTGGAAATTCAGTAAGAGATTTATACCCATCTACAAATACTCGTTTTAAATATTGTGGGATACGTTCTAAAAAAGAAAAATTATCAAACCTGATTAATTTATTTTGAGGATAAATTTTATCATCTAGAGCTTCATAAAACTTGGCATATCTAAAATATTGATATTGATTGTGCAAATCTTGAGCTGTATTAATTGTTATCTGCGGAACTCTTTGAGTTATGCCTTGAAATTGCCCCCCCCCCGAAATTTGATTGATTCTATTAACTTTCATATACTTTACCCCACTATATATGTAGAATTATGATTATCTGAACCGCCAATTTTCATAAGGCTTTTCAAATAATTATTTGTTTCATTAACCCTGTCTATACTTACATCTTTTGGATATGCCTGATGATAAGCTTCTGATATTTGAATAAGTCCGTCTGATTTATATATAAAATTATTCAAGACTTTATTCGGATGATAAAATTTCATAGCAGTAAAATATGGATGCGCAAAAGATAATATAACATTTTCATCTCCTTTTAGAACATTTATTAAATCTTCAAAGGAACTTTCATTTTTCAAAACTAATTCGTTATTTACAAAGTGCGGTTCATATTTCTTCCTGACGTTAGAAATTATATCTGTTTCATTTATATCATTATCTAAAAAATTATTTTTTTTCAAGTACCACATATTCCTATTTTTTACATCTATATTTTTCATTGTATCTTCATACAATTTATTAGGGTCTACACCTTTTCTCGATGCTTGAATTGTAATAGCATGTTTTGTCTGGGCATAATGATTTACAGGCCAGTGAGAATTCATCATTAAACAATCGGGATTAAGATTGTAAGTTTTTAACAATTCTTCTTTATTAAAATTTGTTAACGGAATAGCTTTCCTTATTTCTGAAAGCATATTATCAATCGTATCATTTCGTCTTTTTTGTAAATTATTACAATATTTATCAAACTTAAAAGGATTTATGCCGTATGCTAAAACTTCTGAAATTTCACAAGGATTACTACCTTTAGGAACTTTATGTGAAAAACTTAATTCTACACCAGGAATAAATTTTACATTTTTAAATTTTTCAGGATTTTCAGCCATAATCACGAGAGCTTCTTTAACTCCGTTTACAGAATCATGATCTGTTATTGAAAAAATAAATTTTTGTCCAGTTCTTTTAAATAAATTATTTGAATATTCTGCAATTTCATTTAATAAGTTTTTTACGGTAATTTTCCCATCAGAATTATTAGTATGCATATGAAAATCAGCTTGAAAGCCAAAATTTTTAATATTCTCAGGAGTATATGTATAATTTATTTTTCTTAAATTCAAAATCTGCTTAACAAATTCTTCCTTATTCATCACATTTGAAAGAGCAAGAGGATTAATTTTTTTACCTGTAATCTCAGACACGCCTGCTGCTAAACTCTTTACATACTCACTGCACACTCGAGGAGATGGTTTTGCTATTTTATAAATTGCAACTGCAGATACCAAAGAACCAAGCATAATACCAGCAGGAGAAACTCCTGATTTTTTTTGTGCACCTCCCTCAATATTTGGAGAATACACTCGATGACCATATACATTTTGAACTGAAGAAACTTTCATTTTCCACCTACAGAGATTTTTTAAGAAAACGAGAATTGATTTATTATATAATATTTAATTTAATTGTAAAAAGTAACTTATTTCAACATCCCAACGTATTAGTAATTGTATTATAATAAAATTTTCAAGGCAAAATATTAAGAATTTGTTATATTAGTTATTTTTTTATAAAAACTCTTTCCAATTTTCTCGCAAATCTGACAATCGGTTTTTCAATATCAGCAGTAATTGAATCAACTAAAATGGTCTTTTTACACCCTAAATTTTTACCACACATTACATCTGTTAATGGTCTATCTCCAACAAAACATGTTGTTTCAGGAGATAATTTATGTTCCTGCATAAATTTTTTTGCCACTTTTATATCAGGTTTGTGAGCTTTAAATACCACAGGAAAATCTGAACAAGCTGAGACTTTGGCAATATAATCAGGATTATTATTATTTGAAACAACCCCTATA
>CAUDIU010000129.1 GCA_958449715.1 uncultured Clostridium sp.
TCTGGAGTTAATGTATTAAATAGTGAACAAATTGTATCAAAATATAGTAATGTTGAAGAATACCAACATGGAATTAACGGTTTCTTCAAATTCCTAGAAGAAAACGGTGGAAATGTAAAAAAAGTATTACTAAATGTTGATAAAACAGTAAAAGAAAATGCTGAAGAAATAATGAAAAATTTCAATGGAAAATCTATAAAAGATGCAACAATTGAAGATATTCATAAAGCATTTGAACAAGCAAAAGGCTCTGATGCTCTTGAAAAAATTCACACTGTATTCTCTGCAAAAGACAACAAATTTGTTAACAGAGCAAAAACAATGAATAGCGCATTTGGATTTGCCTCAACATTAATCCTTGTACCAGCATTTATGATGTGGCTTGCAAGATACTGTGAAAATATGACTAAAAAAGCTATTGCAAAGGAAAAAGAAGAAAAAGCTGCTGCTGCAGGGAACACACAACCACAATCAAAACCTGAAGCAAATACTCCTCAACCAGTAAATGAAAATAATCAAACAGCTACAAAAATTGCAACATTAGACACATCAATTAATACAACAAACAAACCTTCAATGGCAGGCTTCTTAAAAAAATAATTTTAATAAAATAAATAAAATAAAAAGTCCCATATTTAAACAATGGGACTTTTTATTTTATGATAAAACTTGATTAATCTTCAATTAAAGCATTAATATCATCAACCATAGCATCAGGATCAAAGCCATGTACTTTAGCACCAGCTTCTAAATTTTCAAAATGAGCAGCAGCGCAACCAATACAACCTAATCCGTATTTTTGAAAAACTGCTACACTTTCAGGACAAATTTGAACGATATCCATAATATTCATATCTTTAGTAATTTTTTGAGCCATAATAACATCTCCTTATATTGACTTTATGTATAACTTCATTAAATACATTATACAATAAAAAAGAAGGATGTGTATTTTTATGGAATTTTTAAAAAATTTATTTAAAGATGATGAAAAAGTAATAGGATTATGCAGTTTCAAGAAAAAAGAAGCAACAAAAATCTATTCGTTCACACCACAATTCAGTGCGACAAAACTAATTTACAGCACAAATACAAAAAACAACTTCCTTTTATCCTAAACAGTATAGTCTTGTACCCTTTGTTGGGTCATTTAATGCATTAGGAGTAACAATACCGTTAGGACGATTAGGATTTGCATCTCCAAAATTGAAAGCATTTTTAACAAAATTGTTTTCTACCCTTGCACTTTGGTAAGGATTTGAAACAGCTTTTAATCCATTTATCCCAAATAATTTTTGTATAGACATAAAATTTTACCCCATAATTTCCCTTATTTATATAAAGAAAATTATGGAACAAAAATTGCCTAATTATAAAGAAATATTAAGCTAATAAATCTAAATGCCTTGCCTGAGTTTCACTACCTATAACTCTAGGATGGTTTAAATTATAATCACTATTTGTCTGTTGAGCAAACAATCCTGTATTAAAGGTATTTACACTTTTATTTTGTCGGCTATTTTCAAACAAATTAACCGGATTTACTCTAAAAATATTTGTTGGTTGTATAGCTTCAATTCCGTTCATAAATGACCTCAAATAAAATAAAACCTGAAAATATTTTTATTTTCAGGTTTTAATGATTTTGTTACAAATTTTACAATTAATTACTGATCACTTTCATGGTGTTCATTATCTTTCATAAGTTTTGCAAAATCTGAAGGCTTGATGCTTTGTACAAACTTTTTAAATTCTTGAGCTTCTTCTTCATCTTTAGCAGAATCTGTTGATACAGATCCGTTTGAAATAACATTTGCTGTAACAAAAATCGGAGCATCAACACGAATTGCAACAGCAATAGCATCAGAAGGGCGAGAATCGATCTCTAATATTTCACCACTTTCATTAGACAAGAATAAAGTTGCATAATAAGTATCTTTTTCTACATCATTAATTTCAACTTTATCAAGAGTATAACCTGTTTTTTCAATAATATTAATAATCAAATCGTGAGTCATTGGACGAGCGACTGTAAGATTTTCAATTTTTCTTATAATTGCACTTGCTTCTGCAGATCCAATCCAAATAGGCAAAGCCTTTCTATTTTCCTTATCATGTAAAACAACAATAGGAGAACCGGTTCTTGTATCAAGGGCAATCCCCATAACTTTCATTTCAATCATCTTAAAAAGCCTTTCTTAATCATTTATCAATATTCTATCTTAATACTAAATAACGGTCAAGAGTAAAGTAAAAAAATAAAATATTTACGAAATAAAATATTTATGTTATTATAAAGATATGCACATGTCGCAACATTAAGTTGTGAAAATTAAATAGGAAATGGAGTAATGGCCGAGTGGCTGAAGGCGGCACCCTGCTAAGGTGTTATGTGGGGCAACCTGCATCTAGGGTTCAAATCCCTATTACTCCGTTTTTTAGAATATAAAGCACATCAAGTGCAAGTTATAAGTTTAAGAAAATGCCCGAAATTCGGGCATTTTTCACAATCAGATATCTAATTAAATATTTAAATTTCGTTTAGAAGAAAAATTTTAAGCGTTAAAAATTTTTCTCATATCATTTGGAGTAGCTTTTGCCATCTTTTTTTGTTTGAGCTCGTTTAATAAGTAAATGGCATCTTCTTCTGCCCATTTTATATTTAATGCAAAAGCTGATTTAGGTGAAAATGCTTTTGCAAGCTCTTTATAATCTAAATGATAAGACATTCTACTTTTATTATAAGCACAAACTCTTCTTCCACGAGGGGTAATATTTTTTGCATTATTTAACTTATCAATGTTTGGACTTGTTATAATTAATTCTTCCTCTCCAGGATAGTAATATGATTTTAAGTCTATATATGTAGGTAAACCATCATTTTTAATTTTTCTAATGTATTTTAGATGTTCTTGTGTTATTAATGAACGCTTTGTTGCTTCTATTAAAGCTTCTTGTAATTTTGGAGAAAATCGAGTTCCAAAATTAGTTTTTTTATTATTGTCAGGAATTACTGCATTGTTCATATTGAATTGAATTCTCATTAAATTTTACTCCTTTTCATATCTATTTATTAAAAAGACGTAAATATTTTTTTTGCTATATGTAAATAACAAATTATTGCAATTATAGCAAATTTATTTTTTACGGTTTTTATTATCACATACAGTTTTATGTTATGCTATGAGCATAACAACTCTAAGGAGATATTAGATGAGAATATTACCTATAAATATTGCTTCACCAATATTAGCGAAAAATAATAAAAATAATAATAATTTTAGTGTAAACAATTACAT
>CAUDIU010000130.1 GCA_958449715.1 uncultured Clostridium sp.
GGACTATGCATGCAATGGCTGCTGGAAGTTTAGTCTTTGAAATTGAAGAAAATTGCAATGCAACTTATAGAGTTTATGATTTTGATAGAATTGATAAAAATGGAAATAAACGTCCTTTACAAACTGAAAATGCATTAAACTCCATTATTGTAGAGAATAAATCAAAAGCAGAAAAATATGAATTAGGCAAAGAAAAACATGAACGTTTATATTCAACGAAATTGATGTGCAATGTAACAAGTTATAAAAATATGACTTCGACTATCGAATGTCTAACATTTTTGAATGGTAAAAATATTTTAGATGGTTGTAATATTCAAAAAGGTGTAACTGTAGTTTTAGAACCAGGTGAGGAAATAAATATAAATTCTTCAGATTTTATTGTTTCAAGAGCATTAATGCAGGAGGAAATGTAAATGAGTATTGAATTATCAGCATCTATGATGTGTGCGGATTTCTCTTGTTTGAGAGATGAAGTTCAAAATCTAGAAAAGGCTGGTATTGATATTTTTCATATTGATATTATGGATGGAAGTTTTGTCGATAATTTTGGTATGGGTTATCAAGATATGGCATATATTAAAAAGAGTTCTGTAAAACAAGTAGAAGCTCATTTAATGGTTTCAAAGCCATATAATTATTTAGATATCTTATTTAATTTAGGGATTGATATAATTTATATTCATCCTGAGGTAGATCCGGATCCTGCTACAACTATTGAAAAAATTCATCAACATGGTGCAATTGCTGGGATTGCAATAAATCCAGGAACATCTATTGCGACAGTTGAAGAACTTTTGAATACTGTTGATAGAGTTCTTGTTTTAGGCGTTAATCCAGGACATGCTGGTAGAAAATATCAACCATATGTAGATAAGAAAATTGAAAAACTTTTAGACTTGAAAAAAGATTATAATTTTGATATTTATATAGATGGTGCCGTGACGAGAGATAGAATTGAACAATGGCGATATAGAGGAGTAAAAGGTTTTATACTCGGTACAGCTACTTTATTTAAAAGAAGTGATTCATATTCAAGTGTTATAAAAGCGATACGTGAGAGTGAATCACGTTTAATTTCTTCAAAATAAATTAGGGATTATAAAAGGATAGCAAATGAATATCGGAAAATTATTATATTCAAAAAAGAAGTCTCCAGTATGTCGTCAAAGTTCGTTTTTTGGCGGATTAATTCTAATTATCCAAGATTACCAAAATTATACAAAAACTGTAAAATTTTTAGATAAAGTTATATTAGTAATTAAGATTAATGGAGCATATAAGGAATTAACTTTATTTTCAAAATTAAAATTTCAATATAAAAGAAATATACCTGTATTAAATAAAGTTCTGAAAAAATTACCTTCAGGAATCGATGACATTTACATTTGTAAGCATCATATAGGTGAAATTTATATTTTTTGTCAATTATTAGATGAATATATAAAAGTAAATAAGTCAAAAAATCCTTTATTGATAATCCCAGAGAAAAGATACATAACATTGTATAATATGTTTTGTCCGAATATAAATAAACTTTTTATTAATTTAAATCCAATGAAATTGGATAGACAAATTTGTAATGATGTTACAAATTATAAGGGACATCGTTTTTTTGTCCCAATTCCAGACCGATTTACACATTTACGTAGTTTAATATTTGACAATGATTCTCATATTCATTTTTATGATTATATGAAGGAAAAAATGGGTATAAAAGAGAAAATTGCATCATTTAAGCCTGCTAGTATATCAGACAAGACAAGAGAAAAAGTATATAAACATGCAAAGCAAATAGGCTTAAATTTAGATAAATTTGTTATTTTTATTCCAGAAGCAGTAACAGCTACAGAATTAAGTGAGACTTTTTGGATTAAATTAGGCAATTATTTTGCATCTCAAGGATACCAAATTTATGTAAACACAAGCGCAAAAAAATCAACTTCTTCTCCCGAAAATTTGAGTGAATATTCAAATTGGGAGAACAAAATTCCAAATGCTATTTTGGATTTTACTTCTTTTGATGAAATTTATTATTTAGCAGAATTGTCAAAATGTGTTGTAGCTTTAGTTAATGGATTAGTAGTAAATTTTGCTCAAATAAATGTCCCAAGATATTTTATATATTCTAATCAAACAAAAACTATTGGAGATAGAATGGATGCTGATTTAATGTTGAATGCATATAGATTAGACTATTTGCCTGGTTGTAATACAAAGAATTTATATGAAATAAATTTAAATGAAAAATGTGAAAAAGATACAATTCAATATATTATAAGTACTTATAATAATATTTGTAAGGAGACTTTTTAATGTTGTTAGCCGATTTAAAGGATAAGATTCCTAATTATGATTTAATATCATTTGATATATTTGATACCTTGTTATTAAGACCGTATGTTACCCCTGAAAGTTTGTGGGATCATCTTGGGGATATTTATAATGTCGCTAATTTTAGAAATATAAGATGGTGGGCTTTTTTAGATGCAAGAGAAAAATATTGTAAAGATGGTATTGATGAAGTAACTATTGATCAGATTTATGAATTCATTCCTGAAGAATATAAATTTTTGCAAGAAAAAGAAATGGAGTTAGAATTTAAGGTTTTACAGCAAAATTATGAAATGAAGCAAGTTGTTGATTTTGCGATTGCTTCAGGCAAGAAGGTTATTGCTATCTCTGATATGTATTTGCCAAAGGATTTTTTAAGAAAGCTTTTAGTTAAAAATGGATATTCAGAAATTTCTCAAATTTATGTTTCTTCAGAAATTAAATTATTAAAAGGCAGAGGTGAATTATATAATTATGTCTTAAAAGAAGAAAATGTAAGTCCTTCAAAGGTTTTACATATAGGTGATAATTTTCATTCTGATGTTGAAATGGCTAAGAAAAATGGAATTGAAGCTGTTTTTTATCCAAAAATTATTGATAAATATTTTGAAAATAATTTTAGAGCAAAAGATTATTACTCTAAAAATAAAAATTCTTTAGAGACCTCAATAATGTTAGGTTTATTTGCCTTATTCTTGCATAATAATAATTTATTAACACCAGAATTAGATTCAGAAAAATATTGGTATAAGAT
>CAUDIU010000131.1 GCA_958449715.1 uncultured Clostridium sp.
AATTTTAAGAATAAGTATAAAATATTATAAATGGGATGTAGGTGTAAATATGCGTGTAAATTCAATTATGCCACAAATGAGGGCAACAAGTATCAGAAAAAATGACAATGTTAATTCTAGCAATCAAACCATGCCTGTTGCTATGAATTTAGCTGCTCCAATTGTAAAATCAGGAGTTATCTTAACTTTCACAGGGAATGATAGTAAAAACATTCATCAATTCCTATCATATGCTCCAGAAAACAAAAGATTTGGAGTAAAAGCCTATAATCTTGGAGGTTTAGGCGTAGTTGCCCAAGAAGCACCTGCTAGTTGGAGAACTAAAGCTGGCGCAGATGTAAGAGATTTTGCACCATATCACAGTTTTAATAACCCTGATGGCGGAGTAACCATTGTTAAAATCACTAAAAATGAAAAAGGTATTTATAATGACCGCTATCCAGCAGAAAGTTTTATCTCTGCAAAACAAGATGAAACGTTAGAAGAAGTAGGCAAAAGAGTAAAACTAAAAGAAGGCGAAAGACTAGCTTATGCTATCAGATTACAGCCTGATGATAAGGGAATATCCCAAATTATAAGATTAGAAGATGCTGGAGTTCAAGGATCATTCAAAAGAGCTGCGAACAAAAGTATAACTGATACACAAGACATAACCTATAGACTCTTCAGAGCTGTAGATATTGCTGATACTGTTGATATACCAATTAACGATTACAAGAAGAAAGTTCTTGCAAAAATAACAAAAACGATTAAAGACGAAATAGCAGCTCCAATTAATGAAAAATATAAAGAAGATTTAGCAAAAGCAAAAGAAAAAGATTTCCAACTTACTTTAAAAGCAAGAGACTTATATGATGCCAAAAAGTCAACAGATGGAGAAAGATTTTATCCTATACATGATAATGAAATAGAAATACAATCAAAAATTAATGATGAAATTGAAAAGAATTTCAATACAGAAGAAATAAAAAAAAGAATTGATACAGCATACAATGAAAAAATAAATTCAGAAGAAGTAAAAAAAGAATTAGAAACAATAAAATCCAAAATAATAGCAGCTCCAGAAGTACCGGAAAGAAATGCTGCATACTTTATTCACACAAAAGACCTAGCAAAATTTGATACAGCATACGGTTCTGGTGATAAAGGATACAGTGCATATGGTGCATATGGTACAAGCGGATCATTCCCTTCTGGGAATAACCCAACAGAAACAAAACATCTTGTAAGTACAAATGTTGCTTATGCTGATAACAATAGAGCATTAATCGAAATAATGCCTAAATTAAATACAAAAGAACACGGTTTTTATAATCCTGCAAACTGGTGGTTACATGATAGACCTGCATTTATCACAATGAATGCCATTGCAGACGCTTCCCATTTTGGAAATACATACTACAACGGATTAAAAGTACATGGTACATTCCATAACCCAGGAAGAGATTATCAAGGAGCAGAAAGCAATCCATTTGAATTTTTCAAAATGGTTGCAAGACCTGAAGACATAGAAACATTAAAAAAACATTCTCAATTTGAAAAATTAAAGAAAATAGAATCTAAATGGGCTGGAAATTGGCAAAATGCACCTTTATCTGAGAGAAATTTCGCAAATCAAATTTTAAGACCATTTATGGCAAATTTCTTAGACGACTATGTTGATACTGCAAATGATGTAAGAACATTTAATATTTCTATGACTCCTATTGCAGGAAGTAATATTAACTCTATGAACATGAGTGGTGGTACTGTTTCTGTCAATTACGGTAAAGAAATGAAATCACTGGAAACTCCTGATATTGCTCAATTCTTAACGACAAAATTAGCTGCGACAAAAACCATTGATATTACAAATGGTAGTACACCTGCAAACTTAAGATTAGACGATCCAACAGCAAATTTCTGTCAAGGAAATAACATTAATGGATTAACAGAATTAAAAGAAGGATTTACAACATATAAATACTACCCAAAACTTAATAACATTGATGAAGTTTTAAAAGCAAAAAAATCAAACACTAAATGGTTACTAGATTCATTAGGAGATGCTTTTGAAAAAGGTGGTCCTCAAGGTATTACCAAAATGTTTTTTACAGATAAACAGGTATCAGAAAATAATGCCGGCATAATTGGACATCTATCAAAATACGAAGATGGTGATATGTTATTTATGGGCTGGGGAAGACCAGACCCACAAAAGGGATATCCTTCAACATTCCAAGCATTTCTTGACTTCTTAAAAGACCCTAAAATTGATTCAGAACTAAAAAAACACACCAAACTATTAGTTGGTGCCGGAGTATGGGAAAATGATGCTAGAGATTACACTTGGGTACAAGATATCATTAGACAAATTGGCGAACTTGATGGTGGAATATACAAGGGTAATGCTTGTTATGTAAATGGCTTCTTCCCGAATAGACTTGTTGGTTGTGCAACTTATACAATCTTTTCATCAAGATTTGAACCTTGCGGAATTACACCACTAGAATCTTTCGCATCAGGTACTCCTGTAATATCTACAAAAACAGGTGGTGCTCCTGACTTTATCACAGAGACAAGAGGCTACTTAACTAAAAATCCATACTTAAGAAATACTGAAAGCTTAAAAATTGATCCTGCAAAACTTGCAGGTAAAAAAGCTGAAGAAATTGGCAATATAATTGATGCAGAAAGAATGTTTGCTAATGCAAGTGAACTTAAAGAATGTATTATTGCAGCAACTTCGGATTATAACCTAAAACCTGAAGAAGGGAAATTAACAAAATATGCTGAAATGGTAAAAGATGCCATTACTCAAAAAATAGATTGGCATGAAAATGCAGCTTATAACGGTGGAAAAACTGCAAATGAACGTTATATGACTGAAGTTTTTGAAGTTGACAAAGGTATAGAAGGAAGAAACTTTGAAAAACTAAAACGTTTAGTAGGAGAATTCGGTATCGCTGTAGAAGATGGTGCAAAAAAACTAAGAAATAAATGGACTAAAACAATTATTGGAACAGGTATTGCAATTGCGGCACTTGGAACAATTGCTTATGCATATATGAAACGAGATGAGAAAAAAACTCAACCTAGTA
>CAUDIU010000132.1 GCA_958449715.1 uncultured Clostridium sp.
GGTTAAGTATTATTTATTATTTTTTGGAGGTTATACATGAAGGAGTATAAAGGAAAATTTACTACAAAGCTGTTTTGGACTGGTTGTGGTTTATGTGCAGGCTGGTTTATATATAATCTTGTAGGTAGATTTACTCATAGTTTTTTAATTTCTGCAATTGCTGCTATAGTTGTTGTTATTTGGATGCTTTATAAGGTTTATTACGCAGATAATGTTTCAATTGTTTTTACTGATGATAACCAGCTTATTATAAAAAGATTCGGGAAAATAATAAAAGGATTTGTTATCGATCAATATTATTGGTCTGAATATTCAAAAGATTCAAATACTAAAAGTGAAGATGACCAAGATATTTATTATGTAAGTAAAGAAACAGGAAAAGAAGATTATATTGATGCAACTAACTTCAGTGGCGAAGATTACGAAGAAATGCTTTCAAAGTTGGGTGCAAAAATTGAAAATGAACCACCTATTAAAGTAGCAACCATTAAAAAGTAAGGAGGAATAATAATGGATATGACTCAGTATATTCTAATTGTAGGCGGCTTAATTGTTTTAAGTTTTGTTTATCAAGGAGTTGCAATGTATATGCACTCAATGTCAAAGAAAAAATATGAAAATGAAAATCCTGATGCTTCAATTATGGTAATTAAAGATTGCCAATGGCATCCATTAGGTTTTACTAATACTGTTAATTGTTTAACAATCAATGGTGAGCCTCAAATGCAAATCTCTGTTGGATATGGTCAAAGAGGTCATTATTTAGTTCCTGGGACTAACGTTTTAGAATTACAATATGAAACTCAAAGACCTGGAATATTACATAAATGGGTAAGAACAACTTATGATCCTCAAAAAATTGAAGTAAACGTTGAACCTAAAAAACAATATTCAATTTCTTATGATAAAAAACAAGGATCTTTTGTTTTTGAAGAATTAGCAGAAAAAAGGTAAAAATGGATTTTGCAAGAATTAAAAATAATATTAAAAGAATAATTAATTGTTTTAAAGATGTAAAATATATCTATAATGAAAAAGCACCGATATTAAGCAGAGAGCAATATGCTGCACTGAATATCGGTGCAATTAATTCAGAACAAAATGGATATTATTACAATTGCATAGAAACAGAACCTGATAAAGATGATGTCGCAGGTAGATTAAGTGACTATTATGGAATATATGACAGGGAATCTGCTCTAGAAACTTTAAATTGGTTATTGCATAGAGGACATAATATTTACTTTGAAGCAATAAGACCCGTAATCGCAAATTCGGCTCAAGAATTTAATGTAGATATTTTATTGGAAGAAGAAAAAGACCGTTCTTTAATGGCTTATGTTGGCAATATAAAAGCATCTCTAGAAGTTCTTGTTGATGAACATATTGTAAAAGGTGCAAGTGAATTCAAAACAATATCTGTTAAAGCTTGGGACTTAGGTCGATTAGTTTTAGTTACTCGTTGTTGTTGTGATGTTGGTTACATTACAGAAGAACAAGCTTGGCAATACATAATGGCAGCATATGAATGTGTTAGAGAACTTTATCATAATTGGAATGAATTTGCCCAAGGATATGTTGTTGGAAGGGCCATGTGGAATGGTAATGATGGCTCTTTATATGGAATTATTAGCATAGCTCAAGGTTTATTGAACGATAATAACAGTCCTTGGACAAAATATCTTTTGCATTAATATTTATTTTAATTGTTTTAACTATATATGTATTAGATTTGTTACAAGTCCTAAACTCATTTCATAAAAAAGTTAGTTGAGTTTAGGACTATTTTTTTTATTGTTATATGTACCTCTATAAATTAATATTAATATATGAATTATTTTTTAACTTACTTTGCTTGATTATTTTTGATTTCCTGAATTTGATTATTAATAGTATTTATTTTGTTGCGTAATTGGGAACGCTGGTCTTTTAATTGAATAAGTTCTTTATTATTTTTTTCAATCCCTATTTGGCATGTATAGGTATGAAAGTTTGCTAATTCCCAATTTGTGTACCATACTTCTGGAGAACCATTATCCCTTGTTTCAAATTCTTGTATATCTTTAGTCCATCTAGTAATCTCTCCATTTAAAGTTTTTATACGCTTGTTTATATTTCTAATTTCTAATTCAGTATTTTTTAATTCTGCTTTTAAATCTTTAATTTTTGGCTGTTTAATTTCTATTTCAGAAACTGATTTTTCAGTTTCTGCTGCTACATTTCTTTTGTTTGCAAACCCAAAGAAAATTTTAATTTTATCAATAAAACTTTGAATTCCAAAATTTTTAGTATTTACTTTATTATTTTCAATATTTAGATTTTGACTTACCTTTTCTACAATAGGTTTAACGTTTCTGCTTTGGAAATTTACAACATTTCCTTTATTTGATATTGGTGAATAAGTATTGAATTTTATTTCCAGGTTTTACTCCTATTTCTTGTTTATCAATAATGATTTTTAAAAAGCTAAGTCCGATACACATTTGCCTTTTAGATATTCAACAAATTCTTCGTTGGCTCTATCTGATGCAAGTTTTGTTGCATCACCTTTTTTATATAAATTTTTAATTCTATTAAAGTTTTCTTTGTATGACTTTGAATAAATTTCTTTTAAAGATGAGTCCTTTTGAATAGCTCTTTTTACTAATTCTCGATTAAAAGTTTTTCTGTCTACATTTGCAGTTAAATAATTTTTATTGAGTGCTTTTTCTAAATGATTTCTTTCTTTATTATTCAAATCTTCCATTTCTATCATATTAATTTTCTCTTCTTTGCTATCAAGAATTTCTGATTTTTTTGAAATACAATTTTTTAATTGTTGCAATTTCTTTTGTTGTTCAGGTTTTGTAATTTTTTGTTCAGCATTTTCAAATTCTTTTAATAAATTTTCAGAATTTCCTTCCAAAATTCTTTTTTGTATTTGAGAAGAAATTAAAGACATAATTTCAGAATTGTCTCTTGTATTTTGTATAGAGTAAGATACGATTGATGCTGAAAATTTATTTTTTTCACGTTCAGGAGTAATAATCCATAAAAAATC
>CAUDIU010000133.1 GCA_958449715.1 uncultured Clostridium sp.
CTGTTGAACCATCATTTACTACTATAATTTCAAAATTTCTATATGTTTGAGCTTTAATGCTCTCTAGAGTTTTCAAGATATATTTTTCATAGTTGTAAGATGTTACAACAAATGAAATCATTGGAAGTTTAAGCATTTTTAGTTTCCTGTTCAGCTAATAATTTTTCCATTTTTTTATTGTGCATAACTGATGAAATAAATGCAAGAACAATGAAGCCTAATCCAATACCACCAGTTACAATTTCAGGGATTTCTTTTACTGTTGATACAAGCATTAAACATGCTAAAGCACCTATAGCCCAATGAGCACCATGTTCCAAATATAAAAATTGTTTAAGGGTTTTCTTTTCAACAAGCATTATAGTAAGAGATCTTACAAACATAGCACCGATAGCTAAACCAATTGATATGATAATAATATCTTTGCTTAATGCGAAAGCTCCTAATACTCCGTCTAGAGAGAAAGAAGCATCGATTAATTCTAAATATAGAAAACTGATTAATCCTGTGCATCCTGCACTTTTAGCGGCACAGCTAGCAAGTCGCATTTCTTCATGTTTTTCCAAGTAATGAGTAAATCCATCAATTAATAAGTAAGTTATAATGCCTGAAATACCAGAAATCATAACATGTATTTTTTGTTCAGCTGGTACAAAATTTTGAGTTGCAAGAAGCATAAAAAGAGAAATTACAATTTCAATACCCTTGATATGGTCAAAGTGTGATAGCCAATATTCGATAGGTTTAATCCAGTGAACTTCTTTTTTGTGGTCAAAAAAGTAATTCAAGAATAACATAATTAAGAACATTCCACCAAATGTTACAATTGGTGCGTGTGTTTGATGTAAGTAATAAGCATATTTATCAGCATTTGTAAGTGCAATGTTTGCAACTTCAAGCATTCTTAATTTTGCAAAAATAGATACAACTAAAATTGGAAATAAAAATCTCATACCAAATACTGCGATTATGATACCCCAAGTTAAAAAACGATGACGCCATTCGTGGCTCATCTTTTCGAGTTTCATGGCATTAACAACAGCGTTGTCAAAAGATAAACTTATTTCTAATACGCCTAATACAATTGCAATGAATACGCAAGTCAGTCCTGTTCCGGAATGAACGTGTTCACCCCAAAAATAGGCACCAATAAGACCTGCTATTGTTACAATATATGAACCTAAAAAATATTCTAACATTTTATAATTCTCTCCTTAAATTTTATCATTTGTATTATTTTTATTATATTATAAGAAATTAAAAAACAATCATCTAAAATTTGTATAATATTTATATACCAATTATTTGGCGACTATTGAATTTGAAAAAATTTTTGTTCTTGTTATAATCAAATTATGAAAGATATGTTAGATAAAATTCTTCAAATTGAGAAGAAATATAATGAATTAGGTGTTACACTCTCAGATCCTGCAGTAATTCAGGATTATAATAAGTTTAGGGATCTTTCTAAACAAAGAAAGTCAATGGAAGAAACTGTAAACTTATACTATGAGTGGAAAAAAGCAGTAGATGCAATTGAAGATGCAAAAGAATTGTTGAAAGCTGAACATGATGAAGAAATGAGGTCATTTCTTAAAGCTGAAATAGAAGCTAATGAAGCTAAATTGCCTGAATATGAAGAAAAAATGAAAGTTCTTTTACTTCCTCGTGACCCTATGGATGATAAAGATATTATGCTTGAAATTCGAGGCGGTGCAGGCGGTGATGAAGCAAACATTTTTGCTGGAGATCTTGCAAGAATGTATATGAGATATGCTGATAAACAAGGCTGGCAGACTCAAGTTTTAAGTAAAACTGAATGCGAAGCTGGTGGTGTATCTGAAATCATTATTTCAATGAAAGGTGATAGTATTTATTCTAAATTGAAATATGAATCAGGTGTGCATAGAGTACAAAGAGTTCCTGCTACTGAATCTCAAGGCAGAGTCCATACTTCAACAGCTACAGTTGCTGTAATGCCAGAAGTTGATGATGTTGAAGTTGAATTGAATATGAATGATGTAGAAATTACAACAGCTCGTTCAGGTGGTGCTGGCGGTCAAAACGTTAACAAAGTTGAAACTGCTGCAAGAGTTTTCCACAAGCCTACAGGGATTATGATTTTCTGTACAGAAGAACGTTCTCAATTACAAAACAAAGAACGTGCATTACAAATTCTTAAAGCTAAATTGTATGATATGGAAGTACAGAAACAGATGAAAGAAATAACTGATTTGCGTCGTTCTCAAGTCGGTACTGGCGATCGAAGCGAAAGAATCAGAACATACAATTTCCCTCAAGGTCGTTTAACAGATCACCGTATTAATCATAACTTAAATGTTAATACCGTAATTGATGGTGATTTAGACGAATTAATTAATTTATTGATAGAACACGATCAAAAATTAAAATTAGAAAAATTAGCTGAGGTGAATTAGTGGTAGAACGAAAATGTGCAGGTTGCGGTAAGCTAAAAAATAGAGAAGAATTAATAAAGATTACTAAGGAAAACCAGCACGGTGACGTTATTATAAACCACAGCAACAAAATATTTGGCAGATCTGTATATCTCTGCTATAATAATTCGTGTATAGAAGCTGCTTTTAAAAAAAATAGAATTTCAAAAGCCTTAAAAACTTCTGTACCGGAAGATTTGAAAGGAAGATTAATAAATGAGTTTTGATACAATAAGAATAAATGAATTAGCAAAAGAACTGGGAATGACAAGTAAAGAAGTTATAGAAAAATTCGCCCAGTTATCAATCACAGGCAAAACTCATTCAAGTACGGTTACAGTTGACCAAGTTAAAAGGCTTAAAGAATTCATCGCAAATGGCGGTGTAAAAGAACATAAAAAACCAAAAGCTTTCGTTGTAAAAAAAGCAAAAGTTGCAGAACCTCCTGTAGAGGAAGAAAAGAAAGCTCCTGAAAAGAAAGTGGTTGAGGTTGTAAAACCTGCAGCTCCAAAAGTAGAAGTTGTTAAACCAAAACCTCAAAGTCGCTTGGAAATTGTAAGACGAGC
>CAUDIU010000134.1 GCA_958449715.1 uncultured Clostridium sp.
AATTAAGGAATAAGTATCCTCTAATGTTGTAAGCATATCTGCGCCGGTTGAGGCATTATCAGATGCTACATCTAAAGATCCTAACTGTGTTTTCCAAGTTGTCGCAATAGAATAACCTGCTGCGTTATCGGCTGCATGATTGATTTTATAACAGAAAAAAGTGCAACGTATGTAACAAATGCGGTCAGTCATGCACAAAAGCTGGCAGCAGCAGGTTTTCGTGTTTACCTGATAGGCGGTGAGTTAAAGCCAACTACAGAGGCTGTTGTGGGCAATCAGGCGATTCTTAGTCTGGAGACACTTCATTTTTCAAAAGCGTTTTTCGGAACAAATGGTGTCAGCTTAAAGGCTGGATTTAGTACGCCAGATTACGAGGAAGCAATGGTTAAAAAGACTGCTATCGGGCAGGCAAAAAAGGCCTACATACTGGCCGATTATTCGAAGTTTGGAAATATCAGTTCAGTGACATTTGAGGAATTTGCAAAGGCACAGATTATTACAGACCGCAAACCGCCAGAGGCATTTTTAAGAAGTAAGAACATCATTGTGGCTTAAAAAGGTGCGATAACTCATAAATTTTAAGCAGTTTTGGGGTCAGGTCACTGCCTGACCCCAATTTTGCAAGTGTCCTAAAAATGTGTAAATGCATGGAAATGAGGAATGAACAAGGATGCGGTGTGATACGCCTACGCATAAGGATGAAGAAATGTCGGATAAACTTGCAAGACTACAAAGGGGTAAGATAATATGCCCTTTGTTTTATATTCTTTTGACGAAATTACGATAGAATATTGGAACTTAGCATGATATAATAATAGAAAATTTTTAGGAAGAGGTGAGAACGATATGAAAATTATCCGAGATAACTACTCAGTACAGTTGATGTAAACTGTTGGCAGATTGTGCTGAGGTTAAAAGAAACTTGCTAGCAGTCGTTGACTGTACTGTCCTAATGCTTGAAATACAATCTATAAAGGAGTACAGTTATGCGTTATATAAAAGAAATATTAAAGAAAAACAGAATATGGGTATTAGTCTACATTGGGCTAGGTATATTTAATGCATTTATGGCTAATTACAAGGCTGACTATTTCCAAAAGGTCATTGATGGATTGGCTGATAGAACACTTGCATTTGCAGGAGTTGCAACATATTGTTTTATTTTGCTGGTAAATTATTGTATGAATTATTTGGATAATTATCCTGAAAAGAAATTGGAACATGGTATTTATCTGGATTTTAAGCTTTTGTCCCTTAGAAAAATAAGTACAATTGATTATACAGAATACCAGAAAATAGGTACAGGCAAACTTGTTCAAAGGATTGAGAATGGTTCAACAGCAGGAAGAAATGTATTATTCAATTTCTGGTTGCGTTTGATTCGTGACTTACTTCCTACCATTGGTTTTAGTATATACTTTATTTGGAAAATAGATGAAAAAGTCACTTATGTACTGTTTGTAGGCTATGCGTTTATTTTTATAATAACCAACATTCTATTAAAGTTTCTTTACAAAATAAAAGAAAAGATTTTGAATAGTGAAGAACTATTAAATCACTATTTGGTCAGAGGCTATATGGAAATGTTGGTATTTCGTATGAGTAAACAGTTCCCGAGTGAAATAAAGAAGACTTGTAATGCAAAAGAGGATATTGTTTCATCAAAAGTAAAAATGAATATGATTCATGAAGCATTCTTCACAATATTTGCACTACTTGTGGCAATGTTAGATATTGGTATTCTTTTTTATGCATGGAAAACGAAAAACCTTACAGTAGGTTCTGTGGTTGCACTAATTGCACTGATTGAAAATGCTTATACGCCAATTGCCATTTTTAATGTACTTTATGTCCAATATAAATTAGACAAGGCGTCATATAAGAGATTTGAGGAATTTTTAGGCTTAAAAGACGATGTTCAATTAAGAAACGGTAACGCAATAAATACAAATGTTGGAAAAATTGCAATAAGAAATTTATCATTCCAATATGAGGAACGAAAAATTATTGATGGCTTGAGCCTGTCAATACAAAAGGGAGAAAAAATAGCTTTTGTAGGAGAAAGTGGTTCCGGAAAATCGACCTTGATTAAGATATTATTGGGGTTACTAAAATACAATCAAGGAAAAGTTCGATTAGGAGACATGGAGTTAAGTGGAATTTGTCTTAATAATTTGTATGATAGAGTTAGTTATCTATCGCAGGATGCTCCTGTTTTTGACGGAACAATAAAAGAAAATTTGGTATTTGAGAAAAAAGTGTCAGAAGAACAAATGCTGGGGGCATTGAGTGAAGTGCAACTATCTCATCTAGTTGAGAATCTTGCGGAAGGTTTGAATACTGAAATTGGTGAGAAAGGTACTTGTTTATCAGGTGGAGAAAAACAAAGACTTGCATTAGCCCGATTGTGGTTTGAAGATTCCGAACTTGTCATTTTGGATGAAGCAACATCTGCAATGGATAATTTAACAGAAGAAAATGTAATGAAATCAGTTATGCAAAAAATGAAAGATAAAACTGTCATTGCCATTGCACATAGATTAAATTCCATTGCAGGTTTTGACAGAATTATTCTCTTTAAAGAAGGGAGGATTGTTGGACAAGGTACTTTTGAAGAACTACTACATACAGATTCTTATTTTATGGACTTGTATAATGCGAATGTGAAATAATTGTTTTTCAGGTCGAAACTTGTAAAAATTCAAAGGGGCTGTTGCTCTTGCGTTTTTTTATTGTTAGAGTAGCAGTTCCTTACGGTGCGGTGCCAGAGCATGACGCGGTACTATGCCTGATCCGCAAGGCGTATGAGCTCAATCAGAAATTCAAGCTATCAGTATGAAGATCATTTTCGCCATTTAAGGGATCTCTATGAGAAAAATGAGCTGACAAGCGTAATTAATCGTGTAGTAGAGGATATTAATCACCGCTTTACAAAAGTCGGGCGGGAAAGCCAAGAAACTTTTTGCAATTATCGGACAATGA
>CAUDIU010000135.1 GCA_958449715.1 uncultured Clostridium sp.
TTACTCTGGAATTTGGAAGAGCCATTCTTTTACCTTTAGCTCCAGAACATAGCAAAAATGCTCCCATTGATGCTGCATCACCAAGACAAATTGTAGATACGTCAGATTTAATTAGTTGCATAGTATCATAAATAGCCATACCTGCAGTAATTACACCGCCTGGGCTATTGATATATAACATAATATCTTTTTCTGAGTTTTCACTGTCTAATAATAATAGTTGTGCTACAACAGAATTTGCAACATCATCGTCAATTTCTGTTCCAAGAAAGATTATTCTTTCTCTTAATAATCTTGAGAAAATATCAAAAGATCTTTCTCCTCTTGATGATGCTTCGATTACTGTTGGGACATAACCCATTATTTTCATATAAGTTTCTTGATCCATTTTTCTCTCCTATATAATATATATTTATTATATTACAAAAATAAAATCAATCCTATTAAAGCATTAATTTGAATTGTTAACAATTGTAAAGAATTGCGGTCTTAGTGAAATTGGACTTTTTCTAAATTGTTTATATATGTAAGAGAAGTAAAAAAGAGGACGAGAGAGATGGCAATTTCAAATATTCATGAAACATTGTTAATGTATACCAAACAGAAAGCTTTGATCAATGATAAGTTATCTACAAATATGATGAATACTTTGAGTGCTTCAAAACAGACTGCTGAAAATCAAGCTAAATATAATGATCAAATGGATAACATCTATTATAATTATTATGAAGATGATCCAGAAACTTATGAATTGTTAACAGAACAATTAGAACAAGAACATGAATTAGAATTAGCTAATATAAATTCTTGGGAGCAAGAATTAGAATTAGAAAAGAATAATTTAGAAACTCAGTTAAATGAAATCAGTACATTTGAATCAACTTGGACTAAATTATTACAAACAAATATTAAAAGTGATTTTTCATACGGAGGTGTACAACAGTAACGTAGCACAATTAAATAGTAAATTTCAAAAAAGCAGCTTGATAGTTGCTTTTTTGTTGTATTATAAAATTATGTTGAAAAATGGTGAAAAACTCGGAGCTTTTATAGTTCCGACAGGTATAGGTGCATCAATTGGCGGTTATGCAGGTGATGCAAGTCAATATGCAGCTAAATTTTCTGAGATATCAAAACTTATTGTAAATCCTAATGTAGTAAATGCAGGCTGCTTTTCCGGAATTAATAAAAACATGTTGTACGTTGAGGGCTATTCTCTTGATGAATTTTTTAAAGGGAATATAAAATTAATACCTTCTCAAAAAAATAGAATAGGTGTAGTTTTTGATAAAGCAATTCCTCAAGATGTCTTAAATATACATATAAATACTATTAATGCTGTAAAATGTGTATATGGTGTGAATGTCTCTGATTATGTTATAACAAAAGAAGAAGTAGGAGTTGATTTTATAATAGAAAATAGTGGGATTTCAACAGGAAGTGTAAAAAATATTGAAACATTACTTTCAGCATCAAAAGAGCTTATAAGCAGAGGCTGTAATGCAATTGCCTTAGTATGTTTTTTTGATGAACCGGAAGAAGATAACCCTGATTATGCAAATGGTATTGGAACTGACCCTGTAGGAGGTGTAGAAGCTGTCCTTTCACATTATATTTCTGAAGAGCTAAAAGTGCCTTGCGCTCATTCTCCTGCTTTTGCAGATTATAGTATTTCTTCAGATATAGTTGATGGCAGAGCCGCATCTGAATATATTACACCAACATTTTTACCTTGTATTCTTTTAGGTTTGAATAATGCTCCTGTTTTATCACAAAATGATGGAATCTCTATTTCAGAATTAGATTATCTTGTAATGCCTTATGATGCTTTAGGCTCAACTCCAGTATTTGAAGCTTTGAAAAGAGGCATAAAAGTTTTTGCTATTAAAGAAAATGTAACAGCTCTAAATATAACATCAGATAAAATCAGTAATGATATTATAGAAATTCTTGACTATGACAGTTGTTTAGAATTTATTGTAAATAAATGTTAATGAAATTTTATTAATTATTAAAGATTATTACTTCAATTTCCGATATTTGCACTATCGACTATTTAGATGTGCGTGTGTAAATAAAGAAAGGCGGTAATGATGGTTGATGCAACAAACGGTGTAGGACCTTTAGGTAATCAACAATTTAGTACAAAAGGTGTTAAGTTATCTGATTTGAAAGAGAAAAATCAATTGCTGTTTAATTATTTTAAACAAGCAGGACTTAATGAAAATTCATATGTTTATTCTACAGATATTGAAAAATTGAAAGAAGCATATGATAAAAATGATAATGGAAAGTTATCTAAAAAAGAAGCTCGTGCAATTTTTGGAGAAGATGTCTCAAGAAAAGATATTAAAAAAGCAATAAAAGCTATGGATGAAATTGCTTTAACCGACTTGCAAGGTGAAAACTTTTATCCAGTGAAAACAAACGAAAATGAAACAGAATATTATACTAAAAATAATGTATTAGTTAGCTCTGTTTATGAAGATTCAGAACAACATATCCAAAATTACTATGGAGAAAATAAACAAGTAGTGGCTCAATTTGTTCAGAAAAAGAATGAAGATGGCACAATGACAAAAGTTTCAAGTACAATGAATCAATATAATGACGATGGATCTTTATATAGTTGTAGCGAGAAAACATATGGTGATGATGGAGCATTTGAAGAAGTCAAGATGACATTTTTTAATGGCGATCAAAATAAACCTTTAAAAATAGAGCATAATGTAAATGGTAATAAAAAGACAACTGATATTGAATATAATAATGAAGGCAAAAGAATGCGCTCAGTGTCTGTAGCTAATGGTCAAAAGACAGAGGTCGCATATGATGAACTTGAAAGACCTTTTAAACAGTTTGAATCTCCATTAGGTTCTGATAATATGACAATAAATGAGTATAAATATAATGGAATAGAAACAACTCCATC
>CAUDIU010000136.1 GCA_958449715.1 uncultured Clostridium sp.
AATTGGCAAATTCAATAAAAAATAAAGCATCTTAATGTAAATATTTTATGTATAAATAAATTGAGCTAAGCAAAAGTGAAATAAAAGTGATAAGTGCACCGTATTTCATAAATCTCATAAATGAAATCGGATGTCCTTTTGTTGCAGATGTTTCACTTACAATTACGTTTGCGGCAGCTCCTATGATAGTTAAATTTCCGCCAAGACATGCACCTAAAGATAGTGCCCACCAAAGAGGGTGATGCCCTTCTCCAGCATAAGGCAGTGTGTGTTGAACTTGAGCGATTAAAGGTGCCATTGTGGCTGTATATGGAATATTATCGACAATTCCTGATAGAATTCCAGAGCCCCACAAAATAAACATTGTAGCAGCTGTCAGACTACCTTGTGTGAATTCAATAAGTTTATCTGCTAAAAATCCTATTCCGCCGTTTGCTTCAAATCCGCCTATGATTATGAATAAACCGACAAAGAAAAAGATTGTGAGCCATTCTACATCTCGATAAATTTCTTTTGGTTTTTCGAATAAAAGTAAGAAAGATGCACCTGTAACTGCAAATACATATGCAGGAATGTGTGTCATATCATGTGTTACAAAACCTAAGATTACTAATGCTAATGTAATCATTGATCTTAGCATTAGTTTTTTATCCGTAATTGTTTTTGTGTTATCAAGATTTGCAATATGTTCCATTTTTTCTTTAGTTGCTTTTAGGGATTTTCTGAACATAAATATTAAAATTCCGATACTTGCAATAAAGATTATTGTAATAATTCCTGTAAGTTCGTTTACAAAATCCATGAAACTTAATCCTGCTTTTGCACCTATAATAATATTTGGAGGGTCACCTATTAATGTTGCTGTACCACCGATGTTTGATGCAAGAACTTCTGTTATTAAAAAAGGTATAGGATCACATTCAAATTCTTTAGCTATAACAAATGTGACAGGCATGATGAGTACAACAGTTGTTACGTTGTCCAAAAATGCAGAGGCTATCGCTGTAAAAGCAGCTAAAGCAAATAAAACAAGTTTTGGATGCCCTTTTGTAGCTTTTAAAATTTTTATTGCCATCCATTTGAATACACCGCTTCTGCTTGCTATATGTACAATAATCATCATACCGATAAGCAGGAATATAACTTCAAATTCTATATAATCAAATACTGAACGTATGTAATTCCCGGTTTCAGGATTAATTTTTCCATGAAAAGGTAAAAGTCCCAAAATCATAGTTAATGAAGCTCCGACAAGTGCAACTACTGATTTTTGAATTTTTTCTGTTGCAATAAAAATATATGCAATTAAAAGAATTGCACCTGAGATAATCATTCCGTGGTTTTGTACTAAATCACTTAACATAAATGTCCCCTTATAAAAAAGTAAAGTAACCTTTTCTTTTTCGAATTGAACCCAAAAATTATCTGCACTCCAAAAAGAAAAACTTCCTGCAAACGGGTATTTTTTTTGTTAAGTATACCATGAACATTAATTTGTGTAAAAAATTGTAATAAAAGGGTACAAAAGAATTAAAATATGAGTTATACTACAAATGTAGTAAAATTTGTGTGGTATTTATTAATTTAACTTATATTGTGCTGTTTATTATAAACAGTAAATTATGCCGTCTAAATGGCGTATTGTTTTTCATCGGAATTATTATAAAATAGTTTAAGGAATGTAAAACAAAACATCAAATTCGGCAAAAATGATTTATCAGTTGTTTTATAGAAAATGTGTGTAAGCAGGTGTAACTTTTGAACGAAAATCAGGAAAAATTAACGGAAGATATAAAGGCTAAAACGCCTAATAAGAAAGTGAATAAAGCTGTTTCAAATCCATTATCGAAACAGTTAAATTCGCTTAAAAAACCTGCTTTAGAAAATTTATCACCTGTAAAAACTGAAATAAAAACACCTGTAAAAAAAGAAGAAGAAAAGCCTAAAGAAAAAGTTATAAATCCGATTAAATCTGAAACTTCAAGTATTGTTGCTCGTATTAATAACTTTAATACGAATAAAACATCAAATAGAATGTATTCAGGTTTTATGAATAACGCAAATGCAAGTTCTCATAAGGTAATTGATTATACAGAGCTTGTAAATAACTTAAATAGTGCACTTTCAGATAAGTCTAATGTTCATGATCTTTTTGTAGCTGTGCATGAATTGTTTACGGAAAAATTGAACAGTTTGTATACGGCATTTGGAATTTTTCATGAAAAATCAAAATGTATTAACTTAAAATTGTTCAATAATTTGGGTAGTTCATATACGTCAAAGATATTTTTATCTGATCAAGACAACCCTGTAATTGAATGTTTTAATAACTGTACACCTGTAATTAAAGATGATAACAGCTTTTTGAATATTCCTTATTTACAAAAAACATCATCTTTAGTTCTTCCTTTGATGTCTGTAAGCGGATGCAAAGGGGTTATGGTAATAGGAAAAGATATTTTTGAAAATCGTATTGGATTGTTCTCATTTATCGCAAATTATTGTGCATTGTTTATGCATAATATCGAGCTTTTGGAACAGACAAATAAATTTGCCAATACCGATACTTTGACAGGTTTGTATACTCACAGAGGTTTCCAAGAAATATTAAAATCAGAATTGAAAAGAGCAGAAGAAAATGAAACTAATCTTTCAATTATCATGCTTGATGTCAATAATATTTCTAAAATTAATAGAGAATTAGGTCATGCCAAAGGTGATGAAGTTATTAAACTTTTAGCAGACAAGGTTAAACAAAATATCAGAAGTACTGATAGAGCAGGTCGTTATGGCGGTGACGAAATCGCAATTATGCTTCCTGATACGAATACTCCTGATGCA
>CAUDIU010000137.1 GCA_958449715.1 uncultured Clostridium sp.
TGAAGATGGTAAATTTTTGCCTATGGGGGCTGCAGAAACTTTATATGTTGATAAAAATAAGTATTGTTCGCCGACTTCTTCTAATGGCGAAAATGGTATTGGTTGTACTTATGCGGCAATGACTGATCCTAACTATTGGAAGAATTTACCATAATAATTTTATTTAACCCATCTGAAGCTTTTTACATAATTTGTACCGTTGATATCACCATTGATGTCAACGGCAAATATTCTGTATATGTTTGTAGCATCTTTGATGTTTGGAATTTTACCAATATCTTCTTGTAGTAATAATTTTTCTGTTGCATCGTTAATTCCAGGGATTGTATTAAATAATGTATTTAAAGATGCGTTTTTAATTTTACCGAATACTGTAGTTATGTTTTTAGTAAGGCTTCCATAAATTTTCATATCGGCAATTGATGTTAGCAGATTATATGATCCTGTCATATACATATTTAGATCGTGTCCGTCTGAATATATATTTATATTATTTGCAATACCGTCATTTAGGTGAATATCACCATATATGCTGTCAAAATCACCGGTTTTCAATGGAGTGATTAAATCAATAAGGCTGTTAATTGATAGCCCTGTAAATCCGCCTTTGAGCAAGTTACCTGCTTTTAATAAGTATTCTAAAGAGCCAAGTTTTGGCATTTTCCCATCTGCAATTTTGAATATACCATCACCAGATAGTGTTTTGAAACAGTCTTCTTGAGAATCTCCAGTGCAGTGAAGTTTAAATCCGCCATCTACTGAACCATATACTTGCCCTTTTAAATCAAATAAGGCTTCTGACATTATGAGGGCATTTGCGTTATTTAATGTTATATCAAGGTCTGTTTTATGGGAATTTAGATTATGTTTAAAGTTTCCGGTTACAGTCCCTTCTGCAATATTAAATTTAAAGTCTTTAACATCTGCAAGTCCTTCTTTATTCAGGCTTAAATTTGTTGTGAAATTTTTTGCGTTAATATTTCTTACTTGGATTTTATCTGCTTCAATAAATGCTTTGTGGATAATTACTTGAGAAATATCAAATGGTTGTATATTTGTAGATGAGCTGATATTTTGATTTCTAATTGCTTCAGCTTCTATATCTCTTAAGGTGTCTGTGATTTTATTTACATTTAAATCTGCCAGTTTTATTTTTAAGTTATTCACAGTATATGGCGGAATTAATTGGTTTTTCATTTCCGCATTTAACAATACATCATTTGTAAGTACTGTACCTTTGCTTGTAATAAAGATTTTGTCTTGTTTAAAATCAAGATTTACATCGTTTATGGTTGAATCGAAAAATGGAATATCAATACTTGTGATATTTAGTTTCCCTTTTATTTTCGGGTTCAAAGATGTTCCGTTTAATATTAGGTCAGATGTAAATACACCTTGTTTCATAAACGGTTTTCTAAAAATTATGTTAAATATTTTTGCATCGGTAGGAGTTTGAGTTTTAACCTTAAAATCATTGAATCCTATTAAATTATCACTGATTAGATTTACAGTTCCTTGAGCATTAAGCTGGGTATTTACATAAGGTTTATTATTTTGTGATGTGATAATTTTGTCATATTGTAGGTGATTTATTCTGATTTTATTAGGTAAATAAGTGTTATCAATAGTTATTTTTACAGGATTTTCTACATCTCCGATAGATGCACCCATGTAATAAATGCTAGAGTTATCTGCAATTTTTAGAATAGATTTTTCGTTTAGATTATTAAGTGTGCCATGTAATTTTGAAGATAAAATTACATCACCTTTTATTTTTATAGGATATACTGATTTGTTGTTGAAAAATTGATCAAAAAATTCTTGGGTTGGTTTTGCATTAATGTATAAATTAAGATTTGGATCTTTTTCAATATTTGCAACAGAACCGTTTATGAACACAGGCATTTCGCCTAATTGTGCATTGATTTTATTTAGGTTCAGCAAATTATTCCTTAACAGAACATTTCCACTATTAATAGTAAGTTTTAAATGCTTTGGTTTATATAAAAGGCTTATATCATCAAGTTTTGTGAATGCATTAAGGTTATTATTTCTTACTCTTGCTGATAAATTAATATTGCCGTTAAGAAAATCAATATCTTTGAATTGTTTAGCCAAATCAGGAGGTAAAATGAATTGTAGCGCCTGATCATTTATAAGATTAAGATCAAGAGATGTTATTTTGCAATTCCCGTTTACAACTCTGTTTTTATTGAACATTCTTGAAATATTTAAAGAAATATTATAAGGGCTGTTTTTAAATGTTCCTTTTAAAAGAGGTAATTTGAAGTTTGAATTGTTTAATTCAAATGAGCTGTTGTTAACTATGATTGAACTTTTTGCTCCTTTATTTGAGTAAATTTTACCTTTCAAATAAACATTATCGAAATTAATGTTTTCTAAACTTCCTTTATATTTACCGACAAAACTTGTATTAATTGTAGCAAGGTCTTTTTTGTAAGGGATTTTAAATTCAGGAGGTAAAAATTCTATACCGTCTCCAATATTAAATTTATTTGAAACTATTGTTGTATCACAATTGTTATCTTTAATTTTTCCGTTTATATTAATCTGTGATTTGTCTAAATGAGATGCAAGTTTAAAATCTGCATCCATATTATTGAAATTTAAGATGCCTGAAATTCCAGAAATTGTTGCAGGAACTCCTTTTAGTTTTATTTTGTTTGATAATAATTCAATTTGACCTTTTGCAAAAAGATTTTTGTTAAATACGATATCTTTAGGATCTTTAACTTTTCCTGTCAGATTAATTTTTATGTTTGCATTGCCATAACCATTTTCAATAGGAGATATAAGTTTTTGGATATC
>CAUDIU010000138.1 GCA_958449715.1 uncultured Clostridium sp.
CAAATCCTGTTTCTACTCCAAAAGAAGCAAAAGATATAAACACCAATAAACTAAATAAAACAGCTTAATGACTATAACTATTAAAAAAGTCAATTAAATCATAAATTACGATGAACTTATCAATAAGGTCATCGTAATTTTTTGCCTTTAACAAAGACTTAAATAAGAAACCAAATTGCATTGGTCTTTTTTGTCGAATAGCAATTAAAACAGTATTATTTTTAAATGATAATTCAAAACCTTTAGCAGTATAAATTTCACCAAAACGCTTTAATATATCCCAAAATCCCTCATTAACAAAAGAAATATTTTGAGGATCTTTTGCAAAAACATAAAGATATTGATTTAATTCCTGAATATGAGGATTAACCTGTTTAAAATTATTACATTTATGCTCATTTTTTGAAAAAAGAATAACATGATTTTTTATAGATTTATCAAGTTCTAATTGGATTATGGTGCCTTTAAACAAATTAGGCTTATTAATACCCTTTACAGGCATAGTCAATTTAGTATTTGAAAATATTATATTAGTTCTATTATAAAAACCAAAATAACTTACATCATCTTCTTGAGTATCAAAATTATAAAAAAGTTGAGATTCTAATATTGCTTCAGTATTAGAATTCTTTGGCCAAGGTTTAAAATTTGCAACAGGTTTCAAAAACAGAGGAAAAACTTTTTCTAATAAAATATCTTGATACTTTTTCCCTACCAAAATAAAATTGATAATACTTTTTATAAAAAAAACATACATCAAAAACAAAATAATAGGAAACAATATAGGATTAAATTTATCATTAAGCATTACAAATATAAATAAGTAAGCAAAAAATCCAGCTATTATAAAAAAACATAAAGATGAAAAAATTAAATTTTTAATTAATTTCAATCTATATTTTTCTATTTCATATATATTAGACAATATTTTTTCTTCAAAATATTTATAATATAATTCTTTTTTACTACCCATAAAATTTACTTTACCACATTTAACTTATATTAAATTTTACGCAAATAAGCTTCAATAAAACCATCTAAATCACCATCCATAACTGCTTCTACATTTGCAGATTCAAAATTTGTTCGATGGTCTTTTACCATCTTATATGGATGAAATACGTACGAACGGATTTGAGATCCAAAATTAATATCGACATTCTCTCCTTTTAATTCTGCCAATTTTTTTTCATGTTCTGCTTGTCTGATAGCCAATAGCTTTGAAGCCAAAATTTGCATAGCATTTTCTTTATTTTGCAATTGAGAACGTTCTTGCTGACATTTTACAACTATACCTGTAGGTTTATGTAAAATCCTTACAGCAGTTTCAACCTTGTTTACATTTTGCCCACCAGCACCGCCTGAACGCATTGTATCTATTTCCAAATCTTCTGGAGGAATTACAATAGTCTTTTCAAAATCTTCTATTATAGGGGACACTTCAACAGAAGCAAAACTTGTCTGACGCTTACCATTAGCATTAAATGGAGAAATTCTTACAAGTCTGTGCACTCCTTTTTCAGCTTTTGAATATCCAAATGCATATTTTCCAACAATTTTTATAGTTGCAGATTTTATACCAGCTTCATCACCATCAAGTTTATCAAGCAATTCAACTTTCCAATTATGACTTTCTGCCCAACGGATATACATTCTTAACAATAAACTTGCCCAATCTTGAGCATCAGTTCCTCCTGCTCCAGCATTTATTGTCAAAATTGCATCTGCTTCATCATATTCTCCGCTTAACATTTGCTTAATCTCAAATTTATCAAGAGATTTTTCCATTTCATTTAAATTTACAGAACATTCATCAATTAAATCAGAATCCCCTATTTCTAAAGCAGTAACAGAATCTTCTAAAGTACCCACACAATAATCAATAAATTCAAGATTATCTTTTATTTCACGAATTCTTGAACCTAATTCTGATGCTTTTTTTTGATTTCCCCATATTTCAGGAGTCTGCATCTGTTCTTCCAAGAGCTCTAATTCTTGTTTTAATTTAGCAGAGTCAAAGACACTCCTTAATTTTGTCAAACCGACCCTTTAAATCATTTAATTTCTGCTTAATTTCTGTTTCCATAATTAAAGTTTATATAAAAAAAATTTATATTGCAATTAAGAAAAAAACTGCTATAATAGTCACTATTGGTAAGGAGATTTCAATGGCTAATTTAATAGAGAGCTATAAAAAAGTTTTTGAAAATAAAAAAGCTCATATAAGTTTGGCAATAATAGCTATATTATGGACAATAGTATCAACTATTTGGGATGTAAAAACAGGTAATATAAACAATTACAGGCAAAATCCTTTTGATATTATATTCAATGTTATTGTTGGAGCATATAGTATAAAATTTCTACATAATGCAATAAACAATATTGATAATGGGGTACTTCCTTCATTCAAGCATACAACTTGGATTATGTATTTAGGAATGATAAAACTAAATATTGTCTGGGGACTATATGCTGCAATATTTCTAATTATAGCATTCCTTATATATCTTTTGACCCATTTTTTAGCACTACCAATTTTACTAATAATTGCACTATTATTCGTTGCAATTTTCATAAATTATATATTCCTTGCTTTTGCAGACAACTTAGAAACTAAAGGTCTTTTTAATATCAAATCAATTTTTGAATTAATTCCACATACAATTAAACCTTTATAGACACAATAAAACAAAAGTAGTTAAATTTCATT
>CAUDIU010000139.1 GCA_958449715.1 uncultured Clostridium sp.
ACAGAAGTCGATTTGGGCGGCGGAATAGGTGTTTATTATACAAAAGATGATAAACCTAAGACGATAACTGAGTTTTGTGAGGCTATAATAAATAAAGCTGATGAGGTTTGTGAAGAATTAAATATAAAATATATGTTGACTTCTGACAAGCATAGAACCCATATTGAAAGGTTACATGAAGTATCAGAGAAAATTGATGCAGATTTGTATCTTTGTATATGTGGAGATGAACCATTAATTAAACCGGAAGTAATAGAAAAAGTAATTCCAACTGCTATGGAAGATATTACTGTATCTGTTTTAATGAGAGAATTTACAGAACCAACGGAAGTAATTGACCCAGGAAATATAAAAATAACAACTAATGCTGAAAATATTTGTATTTCTTTGTCAAGATCCCCAATACCTTTCCCTTATAAAACAATTGAGTACAAATATAAAAAAATTGTTGGAGTTGAATGTTATAATAAAAAAGCGTTAGACTTTTTTGCAAGTACTCAACCGGGTGTAATAGAGAAGATAGAAGATATTACATTATTGAGGTTTTTAGAGAATGGTATTAAAATGAAGTTTAATTTAGTTGAAACAAATGCTCTTTCTGTTGATACTATGAAAGATTTAGAAAAAGTTAGAAATATATTAGCAAAGAGGATGGGAAAATAATGAAAGTTAAATTATTAGATTGTACACTACGTGATGGTGGTTTTTTAAATGATTGGAATTTTGGAAAGTATAATATTTTGACAATATTTAATCGTTTGCAAAATGCCAATATTGATATTATTGAAGTTGGTTTTATAAATGACAGTAAAGTGTACAATATTAATAAAACTATTAATCCAACAACAAAGAATTTTGATGAATTCTTTTCTCAAATAAAAAAGAAAAATTCAATGGTTGTTGCAATGATTGATTATGGCACTTGTGATATTAAAAATATTTCAGCGCCAAATTTTCTTGATGGTATAAGAGTCATTTTCAAGAAAAAAGATATAGATAATGCTTTAGCATTTTGTAAACAGATTAAAGATCTAGGATATAAAGTTTTTGTTCAACCTGTTTCTATTACAACATATTCTGATAAAGAGATGTTGGAATTGGTTGAAAAAGTTAATGTGTTAAAACCTTATGCTATGTCTATGGTTGATACATATGGACTTTTACATAAAGATGAAATGATTAAATATTTTTATTTAATGAATAATAATTTGGATAAAGAAATCCGTTTAGGTTATCATTCTCATAATAATTTCCAATTAGCATATTCTAATACAATTGAGTTTGCAGAAATTAAAACTGATAGAGAATTAATAGTAGATGGTTCTTTATATGGAATGGGAAAAAGTGCAGGAAATGCTTGTACAGAACTATTGGCAATGTATTTAAATGATAATTTTAATAAAAATTATGGATTAAATGAAATATTAGAAGCAATTGATATTGATATAATGAAATATAAAGCATCTTATGAGTGGGGATATTCTTTACCTTACTTTTTGGCTGCTTCAAACAATTGTCACCCAAATTACGTTAAATTTTTACAAAATAAAAATACTTTAAATGTCGCTTCAATTAATGATATTTTAAAAAGTATAGATTCTGCTAAAAAATTAACTTATGACAAGGATTATATTGCTAAATTGTATTTAGATTATCAAACTAAAGATATTGATGATTCTGAAGCATACGAGGCTATAAAAAATGAAATATTTAACCGTAATATATTATTGTTAGGTCCAGGACGTTCTGTAATAAGTCAAAAGCAAAAAATAAAAGAGTATATTAAAGAACACGATCCTATTATAATTTCAATTAATCATATTTCTACTGTTGCAGCTCCTGATTATATATTTATAACTAATAATAAACGTTATCAGCATTATGCAAATGTATTTATCAATCAGGTAAATGATTTTAAAATCATCGCAACATCAAATTTAAAACCGTTAAATGATGAATTTGATTATGTTCTAAATTACGGTAAACTTATGAATAAAAATGAGCTTATTGGTGATAATTCAATGAGTATGTTGCTTACTGCCTTTAAAAATATGCAAGTAAAAAATCTTGCATTGGCAGGTTTTGATGGTTTTGGTAATGCTCATAATGATTTTTACGATAACTTTTTAACATTTTCAAATATGCCTAAGGATATGGATTTATTCAATGAAGCTATTGCAAATCAGTTAGATGAATTTGAACAATATATGAAAATTGATTTTATTACTAAATCTAAGTATAAAAAATTAAAAGAGGTTGTAAATGTCTAACATTGATTGTGTTATTTTTGATTTAGATGGAACATTAATTGATGGTACAGAGGGAATTCTTTCTTCTGTTAAGTATCTGATTAAAAAACATAATTTAGAAGATATTTCTGATGAAGAATTATTATCATTTATAGGTCCGCCAATTCAAAATTCATTAAAAAAAGTATATAATTTGTCTGATGAGCAAGCTCAGATTTATGCAAATACTTTTAGAGAAAAATATAAAAATGAAGATGTTTATAAAGCTAAAATTTATAACAATATAGATGGGTTATTAAAAAACTTAAAAAGTAATGGTTATAAGTTAGGTATAGCAACATATAAAAGAGAAGATTATGCAAGAAGTTTAGTTACTCATTTAGGCTTTGATAGTTTTATGGATTTGACTTGTGGCGCTGATAATGAAAATAAACTTACTAAA
>CAUDIU010000140.1 GCA_958449715.1 uncultured Clostridium sp.
GTAACAAGTGGAATCTTAAAACTCTTAAAAATAAAGTTTCAGAACTAACTGAGAATAATGAAACAATAAAAAATACTTTGCAAACAGCAGAAGAAAAAGTAAAAAATCTAACAAATGACAATGAAACTCTTTCAAATATAAATAAGAGATTACAAGAAGAAGCCCAAAAAGCTAAAGATAAATTAACTGATATCTTTGAAGGAGATATAGCTCCAAAAGATATGCGTGATAAACTTTTCAATGAATTGAAAAGTAAAATAGAAAAAAGTGATTATGGATATGATATAACTCAACCACCTATCACAGGCAAATGTGGTACAAAAATTTATGATGATGCTATTCCTTTACCATCATCAGTAGGAACTCTAAATCGTGCAGGTATGAAAGAATTAAAAATTCCAGAGATAGCATCTAATGGTAGGTTTGATTATGAATTACCAATGTCTGATGAAGTGAAAATTACTCATATGCAATCTGTAGATTTTAAACCTGTAAAATCACAACCGACAAATATTTCAGAAAGTTATGCTGATTCTGTTCAATGGAATAATGATAAAATAGCACGTGATGTTTTACAAAACTTTTTTGATGGTCATGGACAAACTCTGGATGGAGTAAAATTACATTTTGAACCTACAGGAACAGGTAAATATAAGGTAAGAATTGAAGGAAAATCTACTTATACTCCAGATAAAGCAGTTTATATAGGAGAATCCACAAAACGTAATGATGCAAAAGCAGCCGGAAACTATGGTGAAGGTTTAAAAATGGCTACGCTTAAACTATTAAAAGATGGTGGTGCACAGGATGTAAAAATTGCATCTGATAACTGGAAAGTTACATATAGTCTTGATAAAGGAAATCTTTCAGATAAACGAGTTTTGGCATATTCTCTTGATAAAACAGAAAAATTTAATGGTAATTATATAGAATTTGAAACAACAGATAGAAAATTATTAGAGTCATTAAGAAAAACATTAAATCGTTTTTATAGTTCAGGTAATACTCATTTTAAATGCCCTGATTTTGAAAATGAAATAATTGGTATAAAAAATCTTCCGTATGGTGAAAAAGGCGGAATTTATATTGCAGGTCAAAGGTTTGAATTTGACGGCAATTATGATGGATTAGAAAATATAGCTATTTTTATTAAAGAAAAGCCTCCTGTTAGTGTTTTAGATCCATCTCGTGATAGAACATCTTTGAATTTATCAAATATCGAAGAAATTGCAAAATGGCTTGCAAAAGAAGAAAGAATGTCAAACGATGATAAAATAAAAATGCTAAAATCCCTTGAAAATTATTGGGATGCAAAGGATTATTTTAGCAAAGAACATCCAATGGATAATTTTGTTGAAAGATTTTTAGGTTATACAAATTGGGAATCAGATAAATTTCAGTTACATGTAAAATTCCCTGCAAAATATGTTGCTTATTCAAATGCAAGTTCTGATGTGGTTAATGAATTAAAGAAGAATGGTTATAAAGTATGTAAAGAAAATTTTTCAAAACTTGGAATGCCAACAATTCGTGATATTTTAGGAGATGCAAGAGCTCATGATGTTGTTATTCCAAACGATAATCAGAAAAAGAAAATTTTAATATTAAAAGAAGCATTAAAAAAATTATCTCCATCGTTAAAGGATAAACATTTTACAGCAGATGAACTTGATGCAAAGATTTATTTGTTTGACAGAAAATCAGCAAAAGACAGTAAAATGTATTCAGATTGTAATGCAGAAGCAATAACTGATAATGGTGTTTCAAAAGGTTTCTGGATTGATAAATCTTATTTAGACAAATCAAGTTTTTCAGATGTACTAGAAACTGCCTTACATGAACTTTCGCATAAAGCTGGCGGAGATGAATCTGCTGAATTTTCTTATAAGTTAACAAATGTGAATAAAAATGCAATCAATCAACTTATAAATGATGTACAAGCAAGATCTGAAATACAAGCTTTAAACACTCTTTGGAGCAGTTTGCTATAATTTTTCATGATATAATCTTAAGAGGAGATGTATTATGAAAGAAAAAGCTGTAGAATATTTTAAGACTAATCATTCTTGTTCAGAAAGTATAATAAGAGCAGCATCAGAAGAAGGTCTTTGTCCAAAAGAACTTTTATCTGTAGCTACAGCATTCTGTGGCGGTTTGTCATCAGGTTGTGTATGTGGAACTATTGCTGCTGCTCAGTTAATTAACGGTTACAATTTTGGACGAGAAAATGTTTTGGGTAATGAAGTAATTGCTCGTCAAAATGCAAAAGCAATTGTTGATGAATTCAAGAAAAGAAATAAAGTTACTTGTTGCAGAATTCTATCTGGCGGTCTTGAAGGACCTGCAAGAAAAGAACGTTGTGCTAAATATGTTGCTGATGTTTGCGAAATCATTGAAGATATAATTAAAACAAAGGTAAAATAAATGTATTTGAACTTGATTTCAATTTTTATAGGCGGAGGATTAGGAGCTGTATTAAGATATTTAGTCGGTTTTAATCTTGCTAAGCATTTTGAAATTAATCTTCCTATTTCAACTTTTCTTGTGAATGTTTTAGGAAGTTTTATTATCGGATTTTTATACTTTTTATTTATAGAAAAAGCCGATATAAGTCCTGCAGTGAAACTTGCATTAACTGTCGGATTTTGCGGAGGTTTGACAACTTTTAG
>CAUDIU010000141.1 GCA_958449715.1 uncultured Clostridium sp.
TAACTGCTTTTGGATATTTTTGCCGAATTAAATTATCAAAATTTCTTTGCCGAACCTCAGGAGAAATCTCATTTAATATCTTATGTTTAATTTGCCCAGTATCAAAGTCAGGAGCTGTAACCTGTGCGATTTTATTACTACTTGCATGGATAGGCAACAGCACCTGACACAAAACTAAAACCCCAATAACAGAAATATTAACAGCAACTTCTGCTAATTTTCTCAGCTCATAATTTTCTGCACGGTAAATCAATGTATCCATAGTGTCACCTCTTAGGTTAAGTAACCGGATACCTTTTTGATTTAAGAGTGGGGTGGGGAATAACACTCATCGGAAACCTGATTTTTATCTTTTAAGAAACCATTTTCAGGATCTTCCTACTACCATTGTAACATATTTTAACAAAGACTTCAATCCCTTTTATAGCAAGGGTTTAACATTTCTAAATATAGTATTTTATACACTAAAAAGCCTCGAAATAAATCGAGACTTTTCACAATTTAAGTACTATAATTTAAAAACTATTTCAAATCTTGTAAATATATTTTTACCATTGATCTAGCTTCTTTTGCAGACATATCTTCATCTGCTGCAGTAATCTCTGCAGGTTTTCCAGCAACTTTTTTAATATTAAAGTTAATATATGATTTATTTCCAAATATACCATCAGATAATGTTAATTTAGCTTCTTTCCCAAATTTAGTTTCTTGCAAAAAGATATTAACTTTATTTGAAGTAGCTAAGTATGTTCCTAAATTATTATTTTTTCTATTCTGAGCTAATTTAGAAAAAGCATTACGTACCACTTCATCAACAGAATTAACCTTAGATGAAAAAGAAACAGTATCTGCTTTTAGACCTTTATTAAAATTGAATGCACTATTTTTTTTAGGTGCACAATTATTTGAATAATAATTTGCAGCAAAAGCTACAGGGGTAGACATAATTTTTGAAATCATTTTTTCTTCCTTTATATTAAATGTATATTACACACTTATTAAAGCGCAAAATTTAACTTATGTCAAACTTAAATTAGTCTACATCAACAGGTTCTCTTTGTATTTTTTCGATAGCTTCTCTTGCTGTAAATACTAGAGCTTCAGAAACATTTTCAATAGTAGTAAATTGTCTTAAAACATCAACAACTCTTTTAAATGATCTTACAATATCTCCTTCGCCAATATCAATTTGTTCAGTTATAGTTTCCCATTCAGCACCCTCAACCCATAATTCAATTAAAGAACTAAAATAAGGGTTTATATACATAGGAGCCTCTACAGAGTACCTATTTTGAACTTTTTCAAGTTTTCTCCTGATATTTCTTATCAAATTTAAAGTTTTTCTAACTGGTTCAGACAAAGGTAAATATGGAATATCAATTCGCAAATCTTCTGTTGTAATTGCGCATACAACAGCAGCAAGCTGCGATGGTGTTAAATTTTCTAACACATTTGAGAAAATAATTTCTGCAATAAACAATTCATTTTCTGAACGTATTTGAGATGTTGTCATACCTCTTGGAGTCGGATAATCATCGTGCAAATAATCCATATCTATCAATACACTACGATGAGCTAAAAACTTATTCCAGAAAATATCTCTTTGCTTTTCAATTTCTTTATCTAATTTTCCAAGTCTAATAGCAAAACGCTCTAACACTTCAACATTTTTCGAATGTTTCTTATACAATTTACAGGTATCACATTTGAAGTTATGCATTTTTTCAAGCATAGCTTTAGTTTCTTTTCCAAACTTAACCGCTTCAGGAGAAAGAGGTCTATTTTTAGAACGCTCTTGCTTACAAATTTTCTTATAAGTTTGACGATTTTGAACATAAATATGTCTTATTTTATCGTACTCGTGCAATTTTTCATCGCATAATTTATAAGGACAAACAAATTCTCTAGCTTTAACTTCGTTTTTAATTTGTTCTTGAACTTTTAACAGTGGTTGTAGTCTTGAACCTGATGAAAAATACCCAAAACTTTTTAAAATTAATTCTTTTGCCTCATCTAAAGAAAATCTTTGCAAAAGGTTTAGTACCATTGAATAACTTGGAGAAAAGCGGCTTTCCAATGGATTTGCATCACTTAATACAAGTTCTGCAACTTCTTCAGGGGATTGGAATTGAGTACCAACAATAGTTACATAACCGACTTCATCCATTCCTCGACGACCTGCACGTCCTGACATTTGCAAAAATTCACTAGCTGTCAACATTCTATGACCAGAATCAGTTCTTTTGCTTGTCGAACTTATCACAGTTGACCGAGCAGGCATATTTATACCTGCGGCAAGAGTTTCTGTAGCAAATACAACTTTTATTAAACCTTTTTGAAATAACTTTTCAACCAAATTTTTCCAAGCAGGCAACAACCCTGCATGATGCGATGCAACACCGCATAATAAATATTCTATATGCTTGTTATTATATAAATGAGGATTTTCAGCAATATAATCATCAACTATTTGTCTTATTTCTGCTTTTTCTGCTTTTGAAATCAAGTCTAATGAAGCACATTTTTCCATTTGCTCATCACATTTTCTACGAGAAAATGTAAAATAAATTGCAGGCAACATATCATTATTTTGTAAGTTTCTTATAACCTCTTTTACATAAGATTTTTTATTTTGAAGCT
>CAUDIU010000142.1 GCA_958449715.1 uncultured Clostridium sp.
TATTTTGTTGATTTGTGATATAAGTTCCTTTTTATATTCTTCTGTTTTCTTATAAGCGTTCAATTTTTCAACAACTGCTGAAAAAATTTGAGATTTCAGCTTGTTTTGGTGTAATGTAACAGTTCTACGAACTTCAGCCTGAACTTTTGAAAGTTCTCTTTTAACTTCAAGTCTCACCGCATTTAGTTTTGCGCTTTCAACGGACTTAGATTCTAAAAGTGCTGTTTCTTTATGTTTTTCAAACTGTTCATCAAGAGACTGTTTGTAAGCTGTTAGTATATCATTACTTTTAGCGGATGCATTATCCAGGGAGACATTTTTAAAATGCTCCATTTTTTCTTCTATTGTCATGCTAAGCCCACACTTTCTATATTTTTATTCCGATAGCTTCATTAATATATGCTGTAATGAAATCCGGACGACGGCCTGAACCGTGGCGGTCAGGAATTTCCAGCAACAAAGGAAACGTACGGTTTAATTTAATATCATCAACAATCTCAGGAATTTCTTTTCCAAGCTTTTCTGTCATTAAGATAATTCCAATATCTTTTTGAGAAAGAACTTCGTCTAAAGCCTGCTTAATTTCCTGCTTTTCGTGAACAACAACTCCATCAATTCCTGCAAGACGCATTCCTGTAAGAGTGTCCACGTTATCACTAATGAGAAACATTCTCATAATTTGTTCCTCCTATCTGTGTAAGTGTTAAAGTTGTATGATTTATAATGCACCTAAAATCATGAATGCGATAATTAATCCGTAAAGAGCAATACCTTCTGCAAGACCTGCAAAGATAAGTGCTTTACCAAATACGCTTCCATCTTCACTAATTGCTCCAAGAGCAGCACTTGATGCACTTGCTACTGCGATACCACCACCAATACCTGAGCTACCAACTGCTAATGCAGCTGCGATGTATCCAAGACCTGAACCTAATGATAAGCCGGCAGTAGTTGTTTCAGCAGCACTTGCTGTCTGAGCAAACATAACAACAGTTGATAAAACTAATAAACCGAAAAATCCAACAACGTTTATTGCTAATGATTTTTTAAAGCGGCCTCTGCTCTTTTCACCAACAAAGTAAGCTACCATAGGTACGATAATTGATAAAGTTAATGCGATAAATAATGTGACTTTTAATAACATATTTTTGTCCTCCTAGTGTTTAATATTTTTTGAATAAGGTTTAAATTCCTTACCGGAACCTGAATAAAAACGGCCAAACAATTCATAGTATTCAAGACGCAATCCCTGAATTGCTACAACAAGGCCTTCCATACCACATACGAAAATGTTACCAAGAATTAAAACTAAGATATTTGGTGAACCTCCGTCTGTAGCTCCTGCTAATGTTAAAACTACTTCCATCATGGCACCGTGGCTGATTGCAAACGCACCGACACGAAGGAATGATAATGTATTTGAAAAATAGTTTAACAACATCTCAAAAAGTTCAAAGAATCCTTCAACAAAATACATTGCTGCTGATTCAGGAAATAACTTTTTGTTCTTTTGTACAAGATTTACTATAGGTGTCTTTAATGCAATTAGAATTAATGGAATGACGAACATTATTACAAGAACGATAGTTCCTGGAAGAGAATGTCCTGACATGTATAAAATAACTACAGCCATTAACGATGCATAAAATATAAGACCTGTAAGACCGTTAGGTCCTATAAGTAAATCTGCATATTTTTTATTTTTGAAAGCATTTACCATATTAATAATCATTGTTATGAGTATTAAGAATACACCAAATAATATGGCAGCTACAAAAACTGTGTTAAATGAACCAACTATAGGCAAATTCATTTTACTTGTTCTTGGATTAACCCATATTTGAGGAATTACACCCTCAAAACCAAATACGCTTCCGTATAATAATCCAAATATAGCGGAAGTAAATCCTGCTGCTGATAAAATAGCGGCTAAAGGAATCTTCTTTATCAGGTATACAATTAAGCCTATGGCAAATATGCATAATCCCTGTCCTAAATCACCAAACATTGCACCAAAAAGAAGTGAATAAGTTATTGCTACAAAAATAGTAGGATCAAATTCGCCGTATTTTGGTAAACCGTACATTTTAACGTACATTTCAAATGGTTTTGCAAATTTAGGATTTTTTAATTTTGTAGGTGGAACCTTTGATTCATCAGTTTTATTATCAATCATACAAACAACATTAGGATCATTTTCTGTCTCGGCCTGAAGTGAAAGAGCATCCTTTGTTGCCATCCATCCACAAAGAATATGGAAAACTATGTTAGAATCACGTGTACATGCTGCAAGTTTTCTTACATCAAAATTTCCATATGCAATTTCTATTCTGTTGCAGGCAGATAAAACATGAGATTTATTTACCTGAACTAAAGTTGAAATTCTACTTTCTACAGTTCTTATTTTTTCATCAATTTCTGAAATTGACTTTGCAATATTCATACATGCCTGAGCAGGAGTACCTGAATAATTATCAGGAATTTTAACCTGTTCAAAATGTAAAGCTTCAAATGATTCATCAACTTTTTTTATTGATATTTCAGGAGCAAAATAAACACCCCATATAAAATCATTGTCAACAAG
>CAUDIU010000143.1 GCA_958449715.1 uncultured Clostridium sp.
TTGTTAATAAGTTATGCCATTCAGTATAAAAATGATATGAGAACTGTATATTATTATGATGCTATGGGAAAATTAAGATATATTGATAAGTTTTCTGAAAATTATCCTAATTTCCCTTATATGTCAAAGCAATATCGTGCTAATGGTACTTTAGTTAGTGCAATATATTTTATTTCTCATGATATGCAATATATGTATAATGATGATAAGTCATTTAGAGGAGCTTGGTATAAAGATAAAATGTATGATAGGCACGCAAAGCAGACTTTGACTAGGAATAATTGGTAAATAAAAAAAGAGAACTTTTAAAGTTCTCTTTTTTCATATTTGTCTGATTATTTATTGTGGTTTGACTATTGATAAAACGTAATTGTTATTGAAATATTTATTTGCAATTTCTATAATATCTGATTCAGTAACGCTGTTTATTAATTGTGCATATTGTTCATCAAATTTATAGCCTCTACCAGATGCTTCAAACCAGCCTATAGTTAGAGCTTTATCTAAGTTTGTTTCTTGACCTATAATGTAATGTCCTAATAATTTGTCTTTTGCTTCTTGCAATTCTTTAGAGCCTACGAATTCTGTTTTTAATCTAAAGACTTCTTCTTTTAATCTTTTTTGTGCATAGTCAAGGTTTTCAGGGTTTGTTCCAATATAGACAATGAATGATCCTTTTAGAACATTTGGAGAGTATTGTGAGCCCAGTTGGTAAGCAAGACCGTCTTTATCTCTAAGATTTTTGAATAGTCTTGAACTCATGCCTGAGCCTAGTAAAGAATCTATTACTTGTAATGTTGCATAGTCTTTGCGTTCTAACACTCCTGCAGTTTGCCAGCCCATTATAATCCAGTCGGTTTTTAAGTCTTTTACTTTTGCTGTTGATGTTTTGGGTTGTGTAAGTTTTGGTATTGAATATTTTGAATAGTCAAACTTTTCGCCTTTTTTGTTGTTGAAAATTTTAGTAAATTCATTAATTGTTTTTTCTTTGTCAACATTTCCGTTTATTGAAATTACAATGTTTTGAGGTGTAAAAGCTTGATTATAATAGTTTTTTATATCTTCCTGCGTTATTTGTGGTAAGGTTTTTGCAAGAATTTTGTTTGAATTTGAATATGGTGTATTTTCAAATATTAGAGTTTTGTAGTTATCTACAGCGATATTTAGAGGTATATCTTTGCTTTTTTTGATTGCATTTAATTTTTCAGTTCTTGATTTTTCGATTTCATAATCATCAAGAGTTGCGTTGTTTATTATTTCATCTAAAATTTCAAGCGTTTTGTCATATTCATTTTTTGTTGTAAGCACTGTGATTGAAAAATTGTCTGCTTTTGCGGCTGGAACTACTTTAATTCCGTTGTCTTCAAGTAATTGTGCAAGTTCTATTGATGAATATTTTTTTGTTCCTTTTGTTAATACAGATGCTGTTAAATCTGCTGTTCCCGGAATTTTTTCAGTGAATTCACCGCCTTTTGAGAAAATTGTGATTGCGACAATATCATTTACTTTGTTAGGAGTAAGTAGTAATGTTGCTCCGTTAGAAAGTTCGTATTTTTGTGTATTTTTATTTTCACTAATTAATTTAGTTTCTCCTGTATTTGAAGTTGTATTAGAAATTTTAACTTCTTTTGATGTATTAGGTAAAACTATTGAGACAGCACTTTTTTCTTTTCCTAGATATTTGTTCGCAACTTTTTTTACATCTTGGGCTGTTACTTTTTTAATATTATCAAGATATGTTTCATAATATTTTATATCATCTGTGGTTACAAAAGTGTATCCAATTTCATTTGCGATATTTGAGATTGATTCTCTTTCGTAATATGTATCTCTTTCTATTATATTTTTAGCTAATTGTAATTGTTCTTCAGATACTCCTTTTTTTTGTATATTTTGGATTTCTTCAAATATATCATTTTCTAATTTTTCGCATTTGTCCGGAGTAAAGTTTGCTGAAATATAGAAAATTCCATCATCTTTAAATCCAGTATTTGCTGCTCCTATAGAAAATGCAAGTTGTTTTTGTTCTTTTATGTTTTGGTAAAAAACGGAAGATCTTCCATCTCCTAAGATTGTTGCAAGAACATCAAGTGCATATGAATCTTTGTCATTGATTTTAGTTCCTCTAAAACCGATTAGCATATATCCTGATTGAGTGTCAGTGTGGGCTATATTTTTGGTTTGTGAGGTTAGAATTTTTTCTTTAGGGTAAGAATTTTTTATAGGTTTTTTATATTCTGCGTTAAAATCATATTTAACTTTTTCTATTGCAGATGCTGAGTCTACATCTCCTACAATTACTGTTACCATATTTGATGGGTTGTAATATTGGTTATAGTAGTCTAAGATTTCTTCTCTTTGAATTTTGCTTATAATTCCAGCTTTCCCGATTACTTTTCTTTTATATGGGTGAGTTGTGTATAACATATTAATTAAATTGTCATATACAAGTGTATTTGGAGAATTAGCGTCTTTCATAATTTCTTCAATTACAACTTTTCTTTCTTTTT